>NZ_LKCP01000063.1:0-10962 GCF_001518755.1 Bacillus sp. AM 13(2015)
CGCAGCGCCGCATCAAGCGGATTGCTTTATAGGAGAGGTCGGTCTGACGGGAGAAGTCAGAAGAGTATCAAGAATTGAACAGCGAGTGCAGGAAGCTGCGAAACTAGGATTTAAGCGAATGTTTATTCCTCAGGCGAATATAGACGGATGGAAAAAGCCGAGAGGGATTGAGTTAGTTGGTGTAGAAAATGTAGCGGAGGCACTTCGAATTTCACTAGGGGGATCATAGAAATGGAAAAAGAGAAAAAAGGAGCGAGAGAACTCGATCTCTTAGATATTGTACAGTTTGTGGCACCAGGAACACCTCTGCGGGCAGGGATTGAAAACGTCTTGAGAGCCAATACTGGCGGGCTCATTGTTGTTGGTTATAATGACAAAGTAAAGAGTGTGGTAGATGGAGGATTTCACATTAATTCTGCCTTCTCTCCAGCACATTTATATGAATTGGCGAAGATGGACGGGGCGATTATTCTTAGCGATTCTGGTCAAAAAATCTTGTATGCGAATACACAGCTGATGCCAGATGCCACCATCCATTCATCGGAAACAGGCATGAGGCACCGGACGGCTGAACGTGTAGCGAAGCAGACAGGCTGCTTAATCATCGCCATTTCTGAACGGAGGAACGTCATTACCTTATACCAAGGGAATCGTCGTTATACGCTGAAAGATATTGGTTTTATTTTAACAAAGGCGAATCAAGCCATTCAAACACTTGAGAAATATAAAACCATTTTAGATCACGCCATTTCTGCGTTAAGCGCCCTAGAATTTGAAGAGCTTGTGACCTTTGGTGATGTATTATCCGTGCTGCACCGCTACGAAATGGTTCTTAGAATCAAAAATGAAATCAATATGTATATCAAAGAGCTTGGAACAGAGGGACACTTGATCCGTCTGCAAGTCAATGAGCTGATTACAGATATGGAGCAGGAAGCGGCTTTATTTATTAAAGATTACGTGAAAGAAAAGATCAAAGATCCGTATGTGCTGCTTAAACAACTTCAAGATATGTCGAGCTTTGAGCTTTTAGATGATTCCATTCTGTACAAGTTACTTGGATATCCAGCTTCTACAAATATTGACGAATATGTGTACACAAGAGGATACAGGTTGCTCCATAAAATCCCTAGACTGCCAATGCCGATCGTTGAAAATGTGGTTGAAGCATTCGGTGTGCTAGATCGAATTATGGAAGCGGATGTACAAGAATTGGATGAAGTAGAAGGAATTGGAGAAGTAAGAGCGAAAAAGATAAAAAAAGGATTAAAAAGGTTACAAGAAAAACATTATATCGACCGTCAGCTTTAAGAAGAGAAATTTTTCTCTATTACGGTTAAAAATGGATGAATATGGGTATATTAATGATGGTTTTGTTTTCTGTTGCTCATGATAGGAAACTTAAACATATATCAATGTCAGATGAAGGTGGATTGACAGATGAAAAATAAAGGAGGTGAAGGTATGTTAAAAAGAATCGTTCAGGCGTTTTTTATCATTTTTGGTGCAGTTGTGGGGATTTTTATCATTCCAGAGTTATTTCTGCTTTTAAATGTAAAGGACATACCTTTCATAACAAATGCTTACTCTTCAGCACTAATAGGAGCCGCTGTATTCTTGATCATCGGCAAATGGTGCACAGGTTATGTGGTAAATTGGGTGAAATGGATCGAGGATTCTCTATTGAAGGCGCCTCTTCCTGATCTTATATCTGGAAGTTTCGGATTAGTATTTGGACTTATTCTAGCATATCTTATTGTAAACGTGATCCCGCTAAACAATATCCCATATCATATTTTTGGTACCATTATTCCGATTTTCCTGGCTTTCTTTTTAGGATACCTTGGGTTTCAGGTAGGCTTTAAGAAGAAGGATGAAATGATGGGGCTGTTCTCCCGGTCTGCAAAGGTCAGCAAGAAAAAAGGAGCAGCTGATGATGAACCTGAAATAGAAGATAAAAAGCTGAAAATTTTAGACACAAGTGTTATCATTGATGGAAGAATCGCAGATATTTGCCAAACTGGATTCTTAGAAGGCGTCATGGTTATTCCTCAATTTGTACTCGAGGAATTACAGCATATTGCAGACTCCTCAGATGTATTAAAGAGAAATAGAGGCCGGAGAGGTCTTGATATTTTAAATCGTATTCAAAAAGAGTTGGATATTAAAGTTGAAATTTACGAAGGTGACTTCGAAGACATTCAAGAGGTTGATAGCAAGCTTGTGAAGCTCGCGAAATTAACTTCAGGTGTTGTTGTGACCAATGATTTTAATTTAAATAAAGTATGCGAACTTCAAAAAGTAGCAGTGTTAAACATCAATGATCTAGCCAATGCGGTTAAACCGGTTGTACTGCCTGGGGAAGAAATGAAGGTACAGGTCATCAAAGATGGGAAAGAGCATAACCAAGGTGTTGCTTACCTAGATGACGGTACGATGATTGTGGTCGAAGAAGGACGCAATTACATTGGAAAAGACATCGATGTACTCGTCACAAGTGTGCTGCAGACTGCTGCTGGAAGAATGATTTTTGCGAAGCCAAAACTTCTGGAGAAGGCGCTCTAAAGGGAGAACGAACATGTATTATGAAGTAGTTATTCCGGCTGCGGGGCAGGGGAAACGAATGAAGGCCGGCCGCAATAAGCTTTTTATCGAGCTGAAAAGAATGCCGGTCATCATTCATACATTAAAGGTGTTTGACGCTCATTCACAATGCAAACGCATGATCCTAGCGATCAATGAGGAGGAGCGTCAAGACTTTGAAAGGCTACTCAAGGTACACGCTTTTCAAACGCCTGTTTCACTTGTCACTGGCGGTGAAGAACGTCAGCAAAGTGTATACGAAGGATTAAAGGCTGTGAAAGATGCGGACATCGTGCTTGTTCATGATGGGGCAAGGCCTTTTATTAAGCATACACAGATTGACTTGCTCGTTAAAGCAGCGATTGAAAAAGGCTCCGCAGTTGTAGCGGTACCAGTGAAAGACACAATCAAACGCGTTCAAGAAGGAAAAGTGGAACAAACCATTGAACGTCAGAGCTTGTGGGCGGTCCAGACCCCACAAGCTTTTCGTCATTCTATTTTAAAAGAGGCGCATGAACATGCGGAGCGGACAGGCTTCCTTGGAACAGATGACGCCAGTCTTGTTGAACAATTACATGGCGAGAATGTGTATATTGTCCAAGGAGACTATACCAATATTAAGCTGACAACACCGGATGATTTATTGGTTGCCAAGGCAATTATGGATGCGGAAAGAGGGTAATAGATCATGTTGAGAATAGGACAAGGCTTTGATGTACATCAATTAACAGAGGGAAGACCTCTGATTATCGGCGGGGTCACCATCCCTTATGAAAAGGGACTGCTAGGGCATTCAGACGCTGACGTACTGCTTCACACAGTGGCAGATGCCTGCCTGGGTGCGATTGCTGAAGGAGATATCGGCAGACATTTCCCAGACACAGATCCTGAGTTTAAGGATGCAGATTCTTTTAAATTATTGCAGCATGTGTGGGCACTTGTGAAAGAAAAAGGTTACACACTTGTGAATATTGACTGCACCATCATGGCTCAAAAACCAAAAATGGCACCTTACATTCAACCAATGTGTGAGAAAATCGCAGAAGCACTTGAGGCAGATGTCACACAGGTGAACGTCAAAGCAACAACGACAGAGAAACTCGGATTTACAGGAAGAGGCGAAGGAATTGCCTCTCAGGCAACAGTGCTTCTTCAGAAAAAGTAAAATCCATTTTGATGAGAATGGGTTTTGATGATAAAATACGTTTATAAAAAATTGGTGTCAGACAACATGATGCAGATGAAAGGAAGTTAAACTCATGGGAAATGAAGTGCGTGTTCGTTATGCACCGAGTCCAACTGGTCATTTACATATTGGGAATGCTAGAACGGCTCTTTTCAACTATTTGTTCGCACGCAGCCAAGGCGGCAAATTTATTATTCGAATCGAGGATACGGATCAAAAGCGTAATGTAGAAGGCGGGGAGGAAAGCCAGCTTCGCCACCTGCAATGGCTCGGTATTGATTGGGATGAGAGCATTGATAAAGATGGCGGTTACGGTCCTTACAGACAATCAGAGCGAAATGATATTTACAAAAAATATTATGACGAGCTCTTAGAGAAGGACTTGGCGTATAAGTGCTATTGTACGGCTGAAGAGCTAGAGGCAGAGCGTGAAGCACAAATCGCCCGCAGTGAAATGCCTCGATATTCTGGTAAATGCAGTCATTTATCAAAAGAAGAAGAGGACAAGCTGGTTGCTGAAGGAAGAGAGCCAAGCATCCGCTTCCGAGTGCCAAAAGGAGAAATCATCAAATTTGACGACATGGTTAAAGGCGATATTTCGTTTGAAACAGACGGCATCGGTGACTTTGTTATTGTGAAGAAAGATGGCACGCCAACTTATAACTTTGCCGTAGCCGTGGATGATTATTTGATGAAAATGACTCACGTTCTTCGCGGAGAGGATCATATTTCAAATACGCCTAAACAAATTATGGTTTTTAATGCATTTGGCTGGGATGTTCCGCTATTCGGACATATGACGTTGATTGTGAACGAGAACCGCAAGAAATTAAGTAAACGTGATGAATCAATTATTCAATTCATCGAGCAATATAAGAATTTAGGATATTTACCTGAAGCTCTGTTTAACTTCATTGCATTACTTGGATGGTCTCCAGTAGGCGAAGAAGAACTGTTTACAAAAGAGCAATTCATCGACATTTTCGATGTGAATCGACTTTCTAAGTCACCAGCTCTATTTGATATGCATAAACTAAAATGGGTGAACAACCAATACGTGAAAGCACTTGATCTTGATCAGGTTGTGGCACTAACACTTCCGCATCTTCAAAAAGCAGGCAAGGTAAGTGAGCAGCTGACAGAAGAAGAAAACACGTGGGTACGCAAGCTTATTTCTCTGTATCACGAACAATTAAGCTACGGAGCAGAAATTGTTGAGTTAACAGAGTTGTTCTTTAAGGAGCAAATTGAGTATAATCAAGAGGCAAAGGAAGTTCTAGCAGAGGAGCAAGTACCAGAAGTCATGGCATCTTTTGCAGGTCAGCTTGAACAGCTTGAGTCTTTCACACCTGATGAAATCAAGGCTGCCATTAAAGCGGTACAAAAAGAAACAGGGCATAAAGGCAAGAAACTATTCATGCCGATTCGTGTGGCTGTCACAGGACAAACGCATGGCCCAGAACTTCCGCAAAGTATTGAATTACTAGGTAAAGAAACGGTATTAAACCGCATTAAACAAATATAAGGAAATCGTTGCGAGGGAGAAGTACAATGTACTCGTCCATCACAGAAAGAGTCTCCACCGGCTGAAAGAGACTTATGGGCAGACGTTGGAAATGCACCCTCAAGACCCTTGAGGAACACGTACGTTAGTATGCAAGGGCGGTATCCTCCGTTATGGGATTAAGTTGAGAAGGCTGAAAGATAAGTGGCTTTCTAAACAGAGTGGAACCGCGTTTTCAAAACGTCTCTGTCATTTGGCAGAGGCGTTTTTTATTTGTCCAAAAAAAGAGAGCAAGTCCTAAGAGAGATTGATGGGGAAGAACGGGGGGAGCATGTGTTTTTCAAAATGCTGAAAGAAGATATTGATACTGTGTTTGATCAAGATCCTGCTGCTAGAAGCTATATTGAAGTAGTGCTAACCTATTCAGGGCTTCATGCGATTTGGGCTCACCGTATTGCGCACGCATTTTATAAGCGGAAGCTGTATTTTATTGCGCGAATCATTTCTCAGATCAGCCGTTTTTTCACAGGGGTAGAAATTCACCCGGCGGCAACCATTGGCAGGCGGTTCTTCATTGATCACGGCATGGGCGTTGTGATCGGGGAAACATGTGAAATTGGAGACAACGTCACTGTTTTCCAAGGCGTGACATTAGGGGGAACAGGGAAAGAAAAGGGAAAGCGGCATCCGACCATTTTAGACGATGCCCTTATTGCGACAGGTGCCAAGGTGCTTGGTTCCATTACAGTTGGAAAAGGAGCCAAGATTGGAGCGGGATCGGTCGTGTTAAAGGACGTACCCGACCATTCCACCGTTGTCGGTATACCTGGGCGAGTCGTCGTTCAAAATGGAAAGAAAATCAATCGTGATCTCAATCATCAAGATTTGCCAGATCCAATTTCCGATCGTTTTAAAGAATTGGAACGAGAAATGGAAAAGCTAAAAGGTGAGCTGGCTTCATTGAGCAGAAAGGAAGAACAATCATGACAATCAATATTTATAATACATTGACACGTAAGAAAGAAGAATTTGTCCCGCTTGAGCCAGGAAAGGTCAAGATGTATGTGTGCGGACCAACCGTTTATAACTACATTCATATCGGGAATGCTAGACCTGCTATTGTTTATGACACTGTACGTAAGTATTTAGAATACAGCGGTTACGATGTGAACTTTGTATCAAACTTTACAGATGTGGATGATAAACTCATCAAAGCAGCCAATGAACTCGGAGAAGATGTGCCGACAATTGCTGACCGGTTTATCCAAGCCTACTTTGAAGACGTTAGTGCACTAGGCTGCAAAAAAGCAGACCTTCACCCGCGAGTAACGGAAAACATGGATGATATCATTGCGTTTATTGCGACATTGATTGAAAAAGGCTACGCCTATGAAGCAGATGGCGACGTGTATTACAGCACACGCTCATTTGAAGGCTATGGAAAGCTTTCACATCAATCGATTGATGAACTGAAGACAGGTGCCCGTATTCGTGTAGGTGAAAAGAAGCGAGATGCACTGGACTTTGCCCTATGGAAGGCTGCAAAGGATCAGGAAATCTCATGGGATAGCCCATGGGGCGAAGGACGCCCAGGCTGGCACATCGAATGCTCGGCAATGGTCAAAAAATATTTAGGTGATACGATCGACATTCATGCTGGCGGACAGGATCTAACATTCCCGCACCATGAGAATGAAATTGCCCAATCTGAGGCTTTGACAGGGAAGCCTTTTGCGAAGTATTGGATGCATAACGGGTATATTAATATTGATAATGAAAAAATGTCAAAATCACTTGGCAACTTTGTGCTGGTGCATGACATTGTGAAAGAACAAGATCCTGATGTGCTCCGCTTCTTTATGTTGTCGGTTCACTATCGCCACCCAATTAACTACTCAATGGATTTATTAGAAAGTACAAAGAGTGCGTTTAACCGACTCAAAACATCGTATGCGAATTTACATCACCGTCTCGAGAGCAGCACGAATATCACGGAAGACAATGCTGAATGGCTGGCAAAAATTGAAGAACAGCGTGCGACATTTATTTCTGAAATGAATGATGACTTCAATACAGCAAATGCGATCTCTGTTTTATTCGAATTAGCGAAACAGGCGAATTATTATATGGAAAATGATCATACTTCGGAGGAAGTGATCAAGGCATTTATCGGCTTGTTCCAAGAAATTACGTCTGTTCTTGGCTTCTCATTAGAAGAAAAGCACACGCTTGACGAAGAGGTAGAAGCGTTAATTGAAAAACGTAATGAAGCTAGAAGAAATCGTGACTTTGCCCTATCTGATCAAATTCGTGACCAATTAAAGAACATGAATATTGTGTTGGAGGACACTCCTCAAGGTACTCGCTGGAAAAGAGGAGAATAGGCAATGTTGAATTTTGAAAAGCTGAAAGACGGTAAACAGTTGAACGGACTTGCGCTAGCTTATATGGGTGATGCCATTTTTGAAGTATATGTGAGGCATCACCTCCTCCAAACGGGGGCAACAAAACCAAATGAGCTGCACAAACGAGCAAGCAAAATTGTTTCAGCTAAATCACAGGCTGCTATTTTATTTACGCTTCAGCAGCAAGGCTTTTTCACTGAAGCAGAAGAAGCGGTGCTGAAAAGAGGAAGAAACGCAAAATCAGGCACAGTGCCTAAAAACACGGACGTTCAAACGTATCGTTATAGTACAGCGTTTGAAGCGCTCATGGGTTATTTATTTATCGAAAAGCAGGACGAACGCTTAGAAGAGCTGATTGGTCAGGCGATTGAAATCGGAACGTCAGGGAGGAAGACAAATGAGTCAGCAACATGATTATGTCATTGGGAAAAATGCAGTGATTGAGACACTGAAGTCAGATCGGGAGTTATACAAGCTCTGGATGGCAGAAAACACTGTAAAAGGACAAGCCCAGCAGGTCATTGAACTCGCTAAAAAGCAAAATATCACCATTCAGTATGTTCCGAGGAAAAAGCTTGATCAAATGGTTACAGGTCAGCACCAGGGAATCGTTGCACAAGTAGCAGCATATGAATATGCAGAATTGGACGATCTGTATCAAATCGCTGAAAAGCGCAATGAGCAGCCATTCTTTCTGATTTTAGATGAAATTGAAGATCCGCATAATTTAGGATCGATTATGCGTACGGCAGATGCTGTAGGGGCACACGGGATTGTCATTCCAAAAAGGAGAGCGGTCGGTCTAACAACAACAGTTGCTAAGGCATCCACTGGAGCAATTGAGCATATTCCTGTTGCAAAAGTGACCAATCTTTCAAGAGCCCTTGATGAAATGAAAGAAAGAGGAATCTGGGTTGCGGGAACAGATGCGTCTGCTAAACAGGATTACAGACAATTTGATGGTACAATGCCGCTGGCTCTTGTGATTGGGAGTGAAGGTAAAGGAATTGGCCGATTGATTAAGGAAAAGTGTGATTTTCTAATTAAACTGCCTATGGCCGGGAAGGTTACTTCTTTAAATGCATCAGTTGCCGCTGGTCTATTGATGTATGAAGTGTATCGAAAACGTTATCCGTTAGGAGAATAGAGATGGATATCCTCTTAGTCGATGGATACAACATGATAGGTGCATGGCCTCAGCTGCAGCACTTAAAGGAAAACAGCTTTGAAGAAGCCAGAGACGTGCTGATTCAACATTTAGCAGAATATCAAGCATACACAGGGTATCGAGTCATTGTCGTATTCGATGCCCATATGGTCAAAGGAATTGAAAAGAAGCGAACCAATCACCGAGTAGAGGTCATCTTTACGAGAGAGAATGAAACGGCGGATGAGCGGATTGAAAAGCTGGCGCAGGATTTGAATAATATTCGGACGCAAATTCATGTGGCAACCTCAGATTTTACGGAACAATGGGCTATTTTTGGACAAGGAGCTCTTCGGAAGTCGGCTCGTGAGCTTTTAAGAGAGATTGAAGTGATAGAACGAAAGATTGAAACGAGAGTCAAAAAGATTACTTCTGATAAACCAGCATCTAAGATTGAATTGTCAGAAGATGTATTGAAAACGTTTGAAAAATGGCGGCGCGGGAATCTGGAATAGCTTGACGATATTTCAACCATTAATGTATAATATTTCTATCTAGGTGCGGTCGGGGGGATCGAAGTGAATCTAAACAACAGCAAGGGTAAGTCCATCAGAGAGCAATTTTGCCAGTTGGAAGATGAACAAGTCATTGAAAGGGTTCATGTCGGAGATAGTGATGCGCTAGATTATTTAATAACGAAATACCGCAATTTTGTACGTGCGAAAGCAAGATCTTATTTCTTGATAGGAGCGGATCGAGAGGACATTGTCCAAGAGGGAATGATCGGACTTTATAAGTCTATCCGCGATTTCAGAGAGGACAAGCTTACTTCATTTAAGGCTTTTGCAGAGTTATGTATTACCCGCCAAATTATCACCGCAATTAAAACAGCTACTCGCCAAAAACATATCCCGTTAAATTCCTATGTATCATTAGACAAGCCGATCTACGATGAAGAATCGGACAGAACATTATTAGATGTCATTTCCGGTGCTAAAGCGCTTAACCCAGAAGACTTAATCATTAGCAAAGAAGAATTTGATGATATCGAAATGAAGATGGGTGAACTGCTTAGCGAGCTGGAAAGAAAGGTACTTGTGCTTTATCTTGATGGCAGATCCTATCAAGAGATTTCTGAAGATTTAAACCGTCATGTGAAATCAATTGATAACGCACTCCAAAGAGTAAAGAGAAAATTAGAGAAATATTTAGAGCTTCGCGAGATTAGTCTCTAATCAAACCTATATTGACAGCTTTTTCGACACTGTGATAAGGTACTAATGAAATGATGTCGAGAAAATAGGTGTAAATATGAGGAAAAAGATTACTCTAGCCTGTAAAGACTGCGGAAGCCGCAATTATACGACAATGAAAAGTGTTGCTTCAGCAGCTGAAAGATTAGAAGTTAAGAAATATTGCAAGACTTGTAATTCACATAAAACACATTTAGAAACGAAGTAAGATTTGCGTTCTTTATTCTGTGGAGGTCTTTTACATGCGTATTATCAGTTTCTTAAAAAGTGTCGGAAAAGAAATGAAAAAGGTCAGCTGGCCAAAGAAGAACGAAATGGTCCGCTACACAATCACTGTTATTTTAACAGTCGTATTCTTTGCAATCTTTTTCTCTTTTCTTGATATAGGAATCTCACAATTAATCGAATTAATTCATTAATACTTGAATAATGGTCTGCTGAACGTGCTATAATAGATCATAATATGACTTGCCAAAAAACCCGTTTTACGGGTTTTTTCAATTGCTTGAAAATATTTACCGGTACTCGAGATTCGTCAAATAGACATTATGAAATGTGGGGAGGGAAGGACTAAATAGTCCTGAACGAAAATGGAAAAGAATTGGTATGTTGTGCATACGTACTCTGGCTATGAAAACAAAGTAAAAGCGAACTTGGAAAAGCGTGTTGAATCAATGGGCATGCAGGATAAAATCTTCCGCGTCGTCGTACCAGAAGAAGAAGAAACGGATATTAAAAATGGTAAGAAAAAAGTCGTCAAAAAGAAAGTATTCCCTGGCTATGTCCTAGTGGAAATCGTGATGACTGACGACTCTTGGTATGTTGTTCGTAATACACCGGGTGTCACTGGATTCGTTGGATCAGCTGGGTCAGGCTCAAAGCCA
>NZ_LKCP01000064.1:0-39907 GCF_001518755.1 Bacillus sp. AM 13(2015)
CAAAGCCCGATAGGATAACAGCTTCAGGTGTATCATCTATGATCAAGTCAATACCAGTTAACGTTTCTAACGTACGGATATTTCGTCCTTCACGTCCGATAATACGACCTTTCATCTCATCATTTGGAAGATTGACTACAGATACCGTTGTTTCAGCTACATGATCAGCTGCACAACGCTGTAACGCAAGTGAAAGAATGTTTTTCGCCTTTTTGTCAGCCTCTTCTTTCGCTCGGTTTTCAGATTCTTTCGTCATGACTGCAATGTCGTGGGAAAGCTCATTTTCAACTTGATCCAGAATGATTTGTTTCGCTTCATCTCGAGTTAGACTTGAAATGCGTTCCAACTCGGCTTTCTGCAAACGAATCATATCATCCACTTTGCTTTCCATCTCTTCAATATGTTGTTGTCGTTCATTCAGAGAATGATCTCTCTTCTCCAACAGGGACTCCCGTTTATCTAAAGATTCGTCTTTGCGATCAAGATTTTCCTCTTTTTGAAGTAAACGGTTTTCTTGTCTTTGAAGCTCATTTCGTCTTTCACGAACTTCTTGCTCCGCCTCTACACGAAACGAATGAATTTCATCTTTCGCTTCCAAGAGCGCTTCTTTCTTCAATGCTTCCGCATCACGCTTTGCATCCTCAACAATTTGTTCGGCCATGTTTCTTGCGCCGGATATTTTTGCTTCTGCAATGGTTTTACGAACAAAGTAGCCAACAACTAAACAGATTAGGCTCAGCAAAATGGAGATGATCGTAAACATCGTAGGCGACATATTTTCACCTCCTCTTGCTATGAACTTGGTTTTACAAATAAAGTGTCGGCATGTACATTGTTTTGTGTCTCAACATACAGGGCCTTCACAGGGAATGAGATCCTCACTGCCCTTGTCAAGTTTAAATTAGTTATCAATCATGTTAAGAAAAACAAGTGATACATTCCCATTGTAATTGTGTCGGAAATACTTGTCAAGCTAGCTATCTTAGCGTTTGCAAAAGCAGATCAGAATTATTCTTGATTCAGCAGCTGATATACTTTATTGTTCACTTGGCCCAGTTTAGTGTTATTTTGTATATTGGAGAACAAAACAACGATGGTTTGACCAGATTTGCTAAAGCTGTTCAAAATGTTGAAGCCCGGCATGACACCATGGTTTGAATAGCTACCGGGAGCAACATAAAATCCCATTCCGTATGTGGAGCTGCTTCCTGGCGTAAACATCTTTTTATAGCTCTTCTGCGAATACAGTTTGCCGTCAATCAGGGCTTGGTCAAATTTGTACATATCTATAGCACTCATATAAATATCTCCAGCACCGTACAGCTGAGATAGATCGGGCATATACGGTGTAACCGCTTTGCTGCCTTTCAGCTTATACCCGACAGCAGGATAAGGTTCTTTTTTATATGTTTTGTAAAAGCCTGCATGCGTCATTCCCGCCGGTTTAAAAATATGATTCGTTATATATTGTTCATAGGACTCACCGCTTACTTCGGCAACAATATAAGCAAGAACAGAATAGTTGGAATCCTTATAGCCCCATACGCCCGGCTGACGATTAATTCCCTGACGTTCTATGTCTTTTATTAATTCGTCCGGAGTAATTGCGCCGTTTCCTTCAATATGTCCGTTTATTCCCGATGTATGTGTAAGCAGATTTTTCAAAGTAATTGTATGTCCGTTAGGGAAATGAGGTAAATACGTGCTTACCGGATCACTTGTCCGGAGTTTCCCCTTTTCCTCAAGCTGTAAAATGGCGGTTGCAATCAGCGCTTTTTGTGACGAACCGACATAAAAAGATGTTGATGGATTATTTCGAATTTTTCGTTTACGGTCTGCATAACCAAAACCTTTATTTGTTACGATTTCTCCATTCCTAACAATCATGGCGGTTCCGCTGAAACCAATCTCCTTTAAATAGCTGCTGATTTTGTGATTGCGGTCCACTGTTTTGATTTGTTCCTTTGATATTTTGGCGGTTTTCCTTTTGACTTCTTTTTTCTGGCTGTTTTCTAAAGCTACTGCAGTTTTTTGAAACGGGTTTTTTTCTTCACTAGTTCGATGAAGCACATTCCACATCGTAAAGCAAATCATCGCTGCTAAAAAAACAAGCACAAGTTTTCCCCTCTGACTTGGCTTTCTCCCTCTGCGTTTTGCAGTTCCTCTGCGGGTCGGGCTTGTCATTATTTTTTCCTCCCAAAATAAATTCCATTTTGTACACTTTAGACGGATGAAGTACTGAAAAAGTTGTCGAAAGTTTTTTGCAAAATAAAAAAGGCTGAGTTTTTCACTCAGCCTTTTTTATCATTTCATACTAATTTAATTTTTATTCTAATTCTAATTGTTCTAGCGCTTCTTCAGATTCCTGCTGCGTTACTCCGTTAGTATCCAAGCCGTAATGTTCTCGAATTTGCTCCTGGATCATCAGCATGATATCTTTATTTTCTTTTAGGAACTGTTTCGCATTTTCACGGCCTTGTCCAAGACGTTCCTCTTGGTAAGAATACCAAGCGCCGCTCTTTTGTACGATATCTAGTTCGCTTCCAAGGTCGATGATTTCTCCCTCTTTTGAAATCCCTTCACCGTACATAATGTCTACTTCCGCAATACGGAATGGCGGTGCTACTTTGTTTTTGACCACTTTAATTCTCGTTTTATTCCCCATAATGTCATTGCCTTGTTTCAGCTGTTCAGCACGGCGCACTTCTAAACGAACAGATGAATAGAACTTTAGCGCACGTCCACCAGGCGTTGTTTCAGGGTTACCAAACATGACACCAACTTTTTCACGAATTTGGTTAATAAAGATGGCAATTGTTTTTGATTTGTTGATAGCACCTGATAGTTTACGAAGTGCTTGAGACATCAAACGCGCTTGAAGACCAACGTGTGAATCACCCATGTCTCCTTCAATCTCTGCTTTTGGTACAAGAGCAGCTACAGAGTCAATCACAACAATATCAACTGCCCCACTGCGGACAAGAGCTTCTGCAATTTCAAGTGCTTGCTCTCCTGTATCCGGCTGAGAAAGTAACAGTTCATCAATGTTGACACCTAGTTTTTGAGCGTAAACTGGATCAAGTGCATGCTCTGCATCAATAAATGCAGCTTGTCCTCCCTGCTGCTGAACTTCAGCAATGGCATGAAGGGCTACTGTCGTTTTACCAGAACTCTCTGGACCATATACTTCGATAATACGACCTCGGGGATATCCGCCTATTCCAAGCGCAGTATCAAGTGCTAACGAACCACTAGGTACTGTTGAAATACGTGTATCTGTTTGCTCTCCTAGTTTCATAATAGAGCCTTTACCAAACTGTTTTTCTATTTGTTTAAGAGCCATATCTAAGGCTGCTTGACGATCACTCATTCTATTGTTTCCTCCTTTATCAATTCCACTATCTATACTATACCTTGTTTTACGTCATTTGCCAAGAAAAAAACGAACACATATTCGATTTTTTTCTCGACCGATTTTTTAAGAAAAGAGTGTTTTCTATTAGAAAAAAACGCTCTTTTATAAAGGAGTAAACCTAACAAAAAACAAAATTAACTCTCTTTTAATAAGTTGAGTAAGTGATGCAGACCATATTTCACAGCGCGCTTTCGAATGCCCGACCGGCTGCCCGTAAACATCCATTCAAACACGTCCGTCTGGTCTTTCGTGGATAATCCAATGAATACTTTTCCAACAGGCTGACCCTCTTGGGTATCAGGTCCTGCTACACCCGTAAAGCTAATGCCAATATCACTTCCGGTTAGCTTTCTAACCCCTTCAGCAAGCTCTAAAGCGCACTCTTTGCTGACAGCCCCATAAGAAGACAGTGTTTCTTCCCGGCAGCCAAGTACCTGCTGCTTTACTTGGTTTGTATAACAAACCACACTTCCGTTCAAAATGGATGATGCCCCTTCGAGATCTGTCAGCCATTCGGAGAACATTCCACCAGTCAGACTTTCTGCTGCTGCTACTGTTTTCCCGTGCTCGTGCAAGGCTTTGGACGCTTCGCGGACAAGTGATGTATCCCCATATCCGTAGAAGTACTCTCCTACCCGCGCTAAAATTTTCGCTTCTGTTTCTTTTAACAGACGTTCTGTTTCTTTTTCATCCTCATGCTTAGCAGTCAGCCTTAGCGTCACTTCACCGTCAGATGCGAGTGGTGCAATCGTCGGGTTGGTTTGAGCATCAATTAAATCTTCTAGGTCTGTTTCAAGCTGCGATTCACCGATTCCGAAGAAGCGCAGAACAACAGACACAATTTTTTCCTTCAAGCCAAGCTTCTCAGAAATCAGCGGCTTTGCCTCGTTTTCAAACATCGGATGCAATTCACTTGGCGGTCCAGGAAGAAGCATATAAAACGTATCGTCTTCTTGAACAAACATACCTGGAGCCATCCCGAAACGGTTCACAAACACATCAGATCCTTCTAGAACGAGTGCCTGCTTACGGTTGTTCGGTGACATATCGCGGCCGGTCTTTCGAAAGTAGTCTTGAATCGATTCAAATGCTTCTTCATTTAGGACAAGCTCTTTACCGAGCGTGCTCGCAATTGTTTCTTTTGTTAAATCATCTTTGGTTGGTCCAAGACCACCTGAGAAGATAATAAAATTAGATCTTTCCTGCGCCACCTGAATGGCCTGTTTTAAACGCTCTGGATTGTCACCAACTGCTGTGTGGTAATAAACATTCACACCAATTCCAGCTAGTTGTTTGCTGATGAATTGTGCATTCGTATTCGTAATTTGCCCTAGCAAGAGTTCGGAACCGACTGCAATAATTTCTGCTTTTCTCTCTGACTTCAAAGCGTACACGTCCTTTTTAGTTAGAATTCTTTAAAGCTTCCCAGTTTTTTGCAAAGTAATCCCAGCCTGAGACAACAGTGAAGAACACCGCTACCCACATCGCTAGATCACCAAACGGGAATGATACAAGTTCAAACGGCAGGTTATGCAGTAAAAGTGCTGAAATCGCAATGATTTGCGCCCATGTCTTCACTTTTCCAAGCATATTCGCCGCCACTACTTCACCGCCTCCGGCTAATACAAGCCTTAGACCTGTTACAGCAAATTCACGGCTGATGATCACTATCGCCATCCATGCCGGTGTGAGGTTGTATTGAACAAGTATAATTAAAGCAGCTGAAACAAGCAATTTATCTGCAAGCGGATCTAAAAATTTACCAAAGTTCGTCACTAAATTAAGTTTACGTGCGTAGTAGCCATCAATCCAGTCAGTTGTTGAAGCGACAATAAACAGAATCGCTCCAACAAGGTGCGTTACTTCGATGCTGACGTCGCCAAAGCGTGCGACACCCCAATCAAACGGTGCAAGCATAATGATCATAAAAACAGGGATCAAGGCGATCCTAGAAAGGGTTATTTTATTCGGTAAGTTAAACATGAAATTCAATCCTCCAATAATGCAAATTTTTATGTATATATAATAGTAGGAACAAAAGAAAAGTCATCTACTTGCTTAAGATGACTTTTCCTTTCCTTTATTCACAATCACAATGTTTTGTGTCATGGTGTTCTTAGGGTCTAATTCGTACTTAAGTGTCTCGTCATTTACCTTGATATCAATTCCAGACGCATTGCCTAGACGAATATCGACCTGAGAAAGATCAGACAGGTCTGTTTTAAACGATTCGCCATCTTTTAGTTCACCCATCTTCAGCACTTTTCCAGATTCGTCTCTTACGCGCAGCCATGAAGCTTGCGAGGCAGAAATTGTTAACTCCATTTCGTCTGCACCTGATACTTCATACGTAGTCGTCGAGCCTTCTGTATTCGTCGCCTTTAAAGAGACCGTTTCATCGTCTTTTGATGAATCGTCTTTTTTAGATGATTTTTCTTTATCATCTGACGTAGCTTTTTCTTTTTTCTTTTGATCTTTTGCAAGAGATGAATCCTCAGATACTTCATATTTAGATTCTGATTGCTGAGGGGCCGCCTGATTATTCTTCTGTCCGCTATCATGATTGACCGCCTGCACGATCACATAAATGATGGCGATGACCACAATGATGCCTCCAATAATTAAAATTGTCGGCAATAGTTCAAGCACTTTCGAGGCAGGCTTTGGCAGCTCTCTTTGCGGCTTAATATTCGATAATTTATCAGATACTTCATCATTGTACGTGCTTGGAACATCTTTACGAAACTCTTCGAACAATTGTTCAGGATTCAGTCCAACGGCTTCGGCATATTGTTTAATAAACGCTCTGACGTAAAATTTACCTGGAATAATATCATAGTTTCCTTGTTCGATTGCTAGCAAATAGCGCTTTTGGATCTTGGTAACCGTCTGAAGATCCTCCAGCGACATCCCTTTTTCCTCTCTGGCCTCAACGAGCCGTTTTCCCAATTCAGTCAAAACAAACACCTACCATTACCATATTAAAAATCGAAGCCAGAAAAACCAGAATGATCAAACACTTGTGGTTCTTCAGCGTGTTCATATGTAATCTCTTCGTCTGCGCTATTACGCAATTCAATGATATAGTCGAAATCATCCATTGTATATTCTGAATTTTGAATAAAGATGTCTGGATGCTCGACCACCTTTGTTGCAGGCAGTCTCATAATTTCCCTTAAAAGCTGCAAATGCTTCTCAGAACCTCTTCTTGTCGACACAATTCCATCAATAATAAAGACGTTATCTGGGCTGTATTCATCTGCGATCAGCTGACTTCGGATCGTCTGTTTCAAAAGAGTAGACGATACAAACAGCCATCTCTTGCTTGCACAAACACTTGAAGCCACAATTGATTCTGTTTTTCCGACACGCGGCATACCGCGAATCCCAATCAATTTATGTCCTTCTTTTTTAAAGAGTTCAGCCATAAAATCAACAAGAAGACCGAGCTCGTCTCTTTCAAAACGGAACGTCTTTTTGTCATCCGCATCACGCTGTATGTATCTTCCATGACGAACAGCTAAGCGGTCACGAAGCTTTGGCTGTCTTAATTTCGTTACTTTTATCGTTTCCATTGTATTTAAAATTGATTCAAGCCGCTTAATTTGATCTGTGTGGTCACAGCGTAAAAGCATTCCGCGTCTTGATACATCAACACCATTGATTGTCACAATATTAATTGAAAGCATCCCCATTAGAGAAGAAATGTCTCCTAAAAGTCCGGGACGGTTTACCTGTATCTCATATTCAAAATACCATTCGAGCTTTGCCAAATGATATTACCCCCTTCATTGTGGCAAATTTTTACCTTCCTTTATCATAAAGCATTTTCACATTTTTAGAAAGCACAATGTTGTGAAACGGTTAAAATAAAAAGAGAGGCACAAACGACCCCTCTTTTTGTTTAGTGCGAGCTATTATTTTCAACTAACTTGACCATCATATTTGCAATGGCACGCTGCTCATCTTCTGATGCAACGCTCCAAAGGTCAGCAAGTACTCTTTCCTGCTCGTTCTTTGCCTCAACTTCGTTAGCTAGATATCCGCCAATTTCATATGCAAGGTTATTGATGGTCTCATCTTCTAAACCTTTATCCTGCGCATGATTTAAGCGATCACCTAAAAAGTTTTTCCAATGGTCCCAGTTCTCAAGTACAGACATGTCGATTCCTCCATTCGAAAAGATGAATTACAGCCATAGCTTTTGTCATGGAGAGACGAATTATACACGTTTTTTAACAGTACCAGCCGCCATTAACAGATAAAATTTGACCTGTGATATAACTTGACTGTTTTGAGGCGAGAAACCAAATGACATCTGCAACTTCCTCAGGCGATGCAAGCCGGCCAAGCGGGATTTCTTCTTCCAGCATTGCGATGTCTTCCTGCGTAAAACTACTCATCATGTCTGTTTTGACAGCACCTGGTGAGACAGCATTTGCTCTAATTCCACTTGGGGCAAGCTCTTTTGCTAATCCTTTTATAAACGCATTTTGCGCACCTTTGACCATGCTGTACAGCACTTCACACGATGCTCCCGTTTCTCCCCATATCGAGCTGACCGCAATGATATGGCCTGCTTTCTTTTGGATCATGGCAGGTAAAAGGGATTGGGTAAGCTCATATGGACTTGTGACATGAAGCTGCACCATACTGGCTAATACATCTTTTTCTGTGTCTGTCACCAATCCGACATGGCTCCTGCCGCTATTTAAAACAAGTATATCTGGACAGAGCGGCAGGCGGCTGACAAGCTCATCTGCTCCGCCCGTTATAGCTAAATCTGCTTGAACGACATGCGTCTGAATGTGATATGCCTCATCCAAATGAGCGGCGAGGCGCATAGCTGCCTGTTCATTTTTATGATAATGAAGCATTAGGTTGCAGCCTTCTTGGGCAAGCTTTTTGGCTGCTGCCTGCCCAATCCCGCCACTGGCACCTGTTATCAGCGCCCAACGACTCATCACATTGATTCCTTCTTTCTATATGGGATACCTATTCTTTTCGTTTAAATGGGAACCAGTTGGCTGATCCGAACAATTTCACCATTACAGGTACGAACAATGGTAGCACAACGAGTGCGTACAATAAAAGTCCTGTGAGGACAAGTGTCGCAATCTGCAAGAGAGACAGCACACCTGATGGAAGCATTGCGGCAAATGTTCCTGCCAGAATAACAGCAGCAGACATAATGACAGATCCCATATTTTTCATTGATTCGGTCATGGCAAACTGGATGTCTTTTGTTTTGTATTCATTGAATCGCTCCATTAAGAAAATCGAATAATCGACTCCGAGCGCCATTAATATGACAAATCCAAAGAATGGTACAGCCCAGTTAATGCCTGGATATCCGAAGAAATGGGTGAAAATAAATTCTGTTATACCGATTGCTGTAAAGTAAGTCAATATGAGTGAACCTACCAAGTACAGCGGCATAACAAGCGAACGGAACAAGATCACCAAAATAAGGAAAATACCAATCATCATGTAAAGCACCGTCTTATTGAAATCTTGGTCTGACAGCTGTTTCAGATCAGCGTTCATACTTGATACACCTGAAACGCCAAATGACGCATCTTTTAGGTTTGTTTCAGGAAGTGCCCTTTCAACAGAAGCTTCCACTTGTTTTATTGTCGACAGAGCTTCATTTCCATATGGATTTTTTTCTAAAATGACATCAATTTTTGTCATCTTGCGATCATCTGACATGTATGAATCAAATACTTGCTTGAACGCTTTATTTTTTAAGACGTCTTTTGGAATAAACCAGCCGGCCATGTCTTGATCTGGTGCATTTTTCAGTTCATCTAAGTAGTCACCTGCACCCATTAAGCCGCTCGAAATTTTCTCCAGTCCATTAACACTTTTGTTCAGGCCATCTGTCAGCTTTGTCAGATCATCCCCAAAGCCGCCAATCTTTTCTTTCATTTGCTTTTGACCATTAATGATGTCGCCCGCTCCATTTGCAAGCTTTGGCATATTATCAGCTAATTGTCCTTGGCCTTTAGACGTTTGATCCAGTCCAGTTTCAACTGCATCTAAGCCAGCAATGAGTTCATCGATTTGACTCGTCAAGACTTTTTGCTGCTCTGAGGCTTTTGCGATAAAGGCATCAGCTGCTTCAAGCTGCTTTCTAGCTTCTTTCGCTTGTTTGGCATAGCTGTCTGCCTGTTTCGCCCCTTCTTGCAAGGTCGCAGAAAGTTCATTGTACGAAGCTTTGATCGCTTGATACGATTGATTTTCTTTTACCTGCGGGATTTGCTTTTCAAGTGTACTAAATTGTGTATTTGCTTGTTTGATTAACGCTTTTACATCTGCTGCGGCAGAGGATGATGTATCCACTTGCGCTAACGCCGCCTTTAGTTCTTTAGAAATGCTTTTATACAGCGAAACTTGCTGATTCACTTGTGCGACTTGAGCCGTTAATTCCTTTTTCGCACCTTTGATTTCATTTTTAATGGCTTCTACACCTTTTTTATTTTGGTCGATGCCGTTTTGCAATTTTCTTAAGGATTTTTCAACATTTTGAATCCCTGTTTGCACAGATTCAGTACCGGAAATCAATTGATTAATCCCTTTTCCTGATGATTTGATTTGCGGCGTTTGATCCTCAATGGATTGACTCATTGTTGTGAGGGCATCCTGAATTTTTTTCAATCCTTCATTGCTTTTATCAAGCCCTGTGTTCAGTTCCTTGGCTTGTGATTTCACGTACAGATCACTCAGCCCTTTACCGACAGGACGGGTAGCACTTCTGACTTTGCTGACACCATCTGTTTGTTCAATTGCACGGCTGAGTTTTTCGATGGCAATCAGCCCTTCATTGTTGTCTAAAACATCAGCTGATTTCACGACCACTGTTGCCGGAAGTGCTTCACCCGGTCCAAACTTGTCAGAAATGGTATTGAATGCGTTGACCGATTCGTATTTGTTACCAATTTCATCTAAGCTGTTATAAGAAAGGGTTCCTTTATACATCAGAATGGGCGGAAGTGTAATGATTCCTACGATTATTAAGCTGAAAAGCGGTTTCTTAAATGAAAAGCGGCCTGCTGTTTCCCACATTTTTGACTGCGGGTGAGCAATATCGCCTTTAATCGGCCAAAATAACACCTTTCCTAAAACCGCCATAAAGAACGGTACAATCGTGAGAAGGGCCACAATGAGCACAGCAACCCCGACTGCTACTGCAACAGCTGATTTATAAAGCTGAAATTGTGCCAGACCAATACATGTAAAACCAATCAGAACCGCAATTCCGCTGAATAAGACGGTCTTTCCTGCTGTTTTATACGTAATGAGAATCGCCTCAATTTTATCTTTACCATGTGCGATCTCTTCCTTAAAGCGGCTGAGAAGCAGTATGCAGTAGTCCGTTCCAATTCCAAACATGATCGCGACCATAAAGATTTGAGTAAAGGTCGAGAGCGGAAAGTCTACATATTTTACTAAATAAGCCACGATCGATTGACTCACCAAGTAAGACAGTGCCACTGCGACTAACGGAACGAAAGGCGCCACAGCTGATCTAAAAACAAGAACAAGAACGACGAGAATAAACCCAATCGTAATGAATTCTGTTTTCTTCAAGCCTTCCTGCGAACTTGTGATAACATCATCATCAATTAACGGCTGCCCTGTCATTTCAAATTTCAGGTTTAAGCTTTTCAGCTTTTCATTGACTCTTTCTTTAAAATCGGATGCTTTGATTTTGTTTGAGTCATATGTAACTGGAACAAGAAGTGTCGTTTGATCTTTGGAGAGCATTTGTTTTTTAATATCTTTATTGGCTTCAAAGTAAGAAGTGATGTCCTCTATGTGGAGATCTTGATCCTTTTCTAAAATGTCCATTGCCTTTTTTAAAGAGGTTTCTCTTTCTTTCACAATGTTCTTTTCTTGAAAGACAATGACGATTGATTTTTCTGTATCCCCGTTTTCAGACATTTTCTTTAATAACTGATTGGCATATGAGGACGGATAGCCGTCTGGTACAGAAATTTGCCCCTTTTCTTTTGTTAATTGCGCCATATTAGGAGCGGTGATGAGTAACACTGCCGCTAATACGACCCACAGGATCGTGATCAGCCATCTACCCTTTATGATTGCTCTCATTAGTACTTTGTGCCTCCTCTTCGATGATCACTTGATAGATCTTTTCATATGTTTGAATAAATGATTCCATTTCTTTTTCTTCAAGCTTTTCAAAATAAGATCGAACTAGGTCTTGAAGCTGCTTTTCCATTCGGCTGACTACATCTTTGCCCTCTGGCGTGACATACAGGTGAACATTTCTTCTGTCAGCTTGATCATGTTCACGAAAAATATAGTTTCTCGTAAAAAGACGATTGGTCATAGATGTTACAGCACTTTTGTTTACATTACATACATAAGCCAGGTCCGTTGATGTACACCCCGGATGTAAATTGATGTATCGAAGGGAGTAATATTGATCAAGCGTCAGCTCTTTATCAAGCTTTTCTGTGATCATACTCGATACTTTTTTCTCCATCATGAGATAGACATCTGTATACCTCTGGATGAGCTGGGCAATTTTATTTTGTTCCATACGCTGCTCCTTTTTAGTTTAAGTGTTTAACTATTAAAGAGTTTAACTAACGAACAAAACAATTGTCAATGAATATCCTCGCAAATAAAGCGGCTTTTTCAATAAACATAAAAAAAGACAAACTCTGCCGATATGAGTTTGTCTTTTTACATTTATTTTGTTTTTGGGACGACTTTGAAAACGGACATCCGTTCTTCATCAATTTCTTCATCTAAAATTTGCTGAATATCAGCTAATTGAATTTGTTCCAGCACTGTGACGACATCAAATAAGCTCATGTCTAAGAATGCATATCGAGTAAATTGGTTCGCAATGTATTCTGGAGAATTCATGGCTTTTAAAAAGCTGCCGATTTTTTTCTTGCGGGCAAGCTCAATTTTCTCCTCTGTCATGAGGCTTTTTGCTTGAAGAAGGGTTTCTTTTAATACTTTTGCGAGTTGATCAGGATCATTTGTATCCCCGCCAACTGAAGTGAAGCCAAAGCCGCCTTCTTCTGTATAATCGTAGCTGAATGTTTCATCAATTAAGCCTTTCTCATACATCTGTTCATATTGTAATGAGCTTTTGCCAAACAGCGTCTCTAAAATGAGGTTCATCCCAAGCTCATGCTTTAGCAGTTGATTTCCTTTTTTATGCGGATTTTTTGTTTTCAACCCGAACATACATTTAGAGCCTTGTACGTTCATTGGTAGTTCGTATTCTTTCCGATATACACCTTCAGGCTCATTGATGTCTTTTCGTTTGATCTCCGGCTGATCTGTAAATGGCTTTTTCGCCTGATTCGCTCTGACTTGATCTAAAATTTGCTTCGGATCAACGGGACCGACAACGAAAAGAAGCATATTGCTCGGGTGATAGAACGTTTCATAGCATTCATACAAATGATCTTTTGTAATAGGGGCAATGCTCTCTACTGTTCCAGCAATATCTATTCTCACAGGATGCTCTTGATATAAATTTTCAATCAGACCAAAGAATAAACGCCAGTCCGGATTGTCGTCATACATGTTAATCTCTTGGCCAATAATACCCTTTTCTTTTTCGACTGTTTTTTCAGTAAAATAAGGCTCCTGAACAAAATCAATAAGTGTCTCAAGATTTTGTTCGACATTTGAGGTGCTTGAGAATAAATAAGCCGTTCTCGTAAACGTAGTAAAAGCGTTTGCGGATGCTCCTTGTTTACTAAAGGTATGAAACACGTCTCCATCTTCTTTTTCAAACAGCTTATGCTCTAAGAAATGGGCAATTCCGTCAGGTACTCGAATCATGTCTTCTTTGCCAAGCGGCACAAATTCATTATCAACTGAGCCATATTTTGTTGTAAAGGTCGCATAGGTTTTGTTAAACCCTTGCTTTGGCAGCACATAGACGTCAAGTCCGCTTTCCATTTTTTCGTGATAGACCGTTTCTTGCAGCTGGTCGAATTGAATTGTTTTCACTGTCATGAAGCACCCTCCGTTCCTTTAAGAAAATAGGTCGTATCCCACTCGATTTTCTGACCCACTTTGATGATGTCCTCTTTTGTCACTTGTTCTAATGCTTCCAAAAAGGAATCAAGGGTTTCCCCAGTTGGCACAACGGCATGCTGATACAAATATTCTGCTGTCCCATAAGATGTATCAATCGTTTCAAGCAGCTGGTTTTTGACGACTGCTTTTGTTTGATCAATTGCTTCATCAGAAAAATCACCTTTTTGCATCGCTTCAAATTGTTCTTTGATGATGTCTACTGCCTGCTGGTAGTTGCCAACTTCAATCCCTGACATGACCATCATCATGCCTTTAAAGCTCTCAAGTCTAGAAACAGCGTAGTACGCAAGACTTGCTTTTTCACGAACATTGATGAATAGCTTAGAATGCGAGAAACCGCCGAATATACCATTAAACAAATGCAGCGCCGGATAATCTTTATCTGCAATCGTTGTATGTGTGCGAAAGCCGATGTTCAGTTTGCCTTGTTTTACGTCCTCTTCATCAATGACTTCTTTTGGTTCATTTTGAGGTCTAGCTGATTCAGTCTGTTGTTTGATCGGTTCTCTTTCACTTGTTTTAAAGTATTGGGAGACCATTCGGCTGATGTCTTGTTCGTCAACATCTCCTACTACATAAAGATCAAGCTGGTTTGATTGAAGCGCATGCTCATAAGCTTCAAAGAGCGAGTGAGCGGTGATTGCGTCGATGTCTTCCATTTCACCATTGACGTGCAGTGCATATGGTTCACCTTTACACATTTCCTGCACGAGTCTTAAATTCGAATAACGCATTTTATCATCATAGACTGCCTGAATTCGCTGTTTTAACGTGCGTTTTTCTTGATCTACATATAATTGACTAAACACCCCATCTTCAACATATGGGTGGAATAATAGGTCAGATAGTAAGGCAATCCCTTTTTCTAGTAAAGGGGTTTGATCCTTTAGATATTTTTCATTCGCCATTTCTAGACGGAAGGTAATAATGTGATTCTCACCTTTTTTCGCCATGTCTGCCGAAACGGTTGCTCCATAGAGCTCATCAAAATAAGCACGCAATGCACCTGTTTTCGGCATCTTTTCTGTTCCTCTTAACAACACATGCGGGAAAAGAGAACGCATGGTGACGTCATCTTTGGATAACGGTGCAAGCATTTTAAAAAGGATTGTCACGGTTTTAAATTTTTCTGTTTTGACAATATGAGTATGAAGACCAGGTGTGTCCAGTGTCTTCTCTTGTAAGTACGTCATGAGAAACCTCCTTTGTTCATCCTATTTATTATGTATTAGAACATAGCTGATATATACGTGAAACAGCCATTTAATAGACATTATATCAATCAGAGGAAAGGATAGGAAATAAAAACGCCTCTGCTCATAGCAGAGACGCCAGTTGTTATTTCATTCTAAAAGGCCACCAATTCCATTTACCGAAAATACGAACCATGACCGGAATAAAGAGCGGCAATACAACAAAAGCATATAATAAAAGTCCAATGAGTACGACCGTTGCAATTTCAACAAGTGATAATACTCCCGATGGCAGCATAGCGGCGAACGTACCTGCCAAAATGGCCACTGCAGAAATAATGACAGAACCCATATTTCTCATCGCTGATATCATCGATGCTTGTACATGCTCTCCCTTCCATTCATTAAAACGATCCATGAGGAAGATGGAATAATCGATCCCGAGTGTCACAAGAATAACAAAGCTGAAAAATGGGACAGCCCAGCTGACACCATCGTAGCCAAAAAATGTTTTAAAGATCCATTCTGTTAACCCGATCGATGTAAAATACGTTAAAATCAGTGAAAGTGTTAAGTATATCGGCATGACGATTGACCGTAATAAAATAATTAAAATTATAAAAATACCAATTAACATGAAGATGACAGTTCGAATAAAGTCACCGTCAGACGTTTCTTTTAAGTCCACATTTAAGCTTGAGATACCAGATACACCGTATTTGGCATTTTTGAGTCCACTTACAGGTAAATATTGATCAAGAGTTTCCTCGATTTTTGCGACACCTTTCATCGCTTCATTGCTGTATGGATTCACATTTAGGATGACTTCAAAAGTCGTTAATTTACGATCTGGAGACATATACGTATGAAAGATTTGCTTAAATTCTTGGCGTTTCAGCACTTCTTCTGGAATAAACCAGCCTGTTATTTCTTCATCTGGTGCTTGCTGAAGCTGTTTTAAGTAGCCGTCAGCCTCGGTGAAGCCGCTTTTGACCTGCTCAAGCCCTTCAATACTTTCATCTAATCCATCTGTTAATAATGTAAGTTTTGATGAAAGCTGGCCAAATCCTTTTTTGATGGCTTTTTGGCCGTCTGTCAGCTGCTCTGCACCATCTTCAATTTTAGGCATTTCTTTAATCAATTGTTTTTGGCCCTCATTTGTTTGGTCAAGACCGTCATAAATTTGATCAAGCCCATCCATGAGCGCTTGCACTTGGCGTTTTACTTCTTTTTGCTTGCTTGATAAGGTTTGAATCACTTGATCTGCCTGCTTGATCTTTTGCTTAAAGTGAGAGGCTTCCTCTTCATATACACTCATTTGATCCCCTGCTTGATCAAGCATTCCTTTTGTTTCTTTGAATACTTTCTTGATTTCTTTATATTCTTCCATGTCTTTTACTTCTGGAAGACGATTTTCTAGTGCTTCAAATGATAGATTTTCATAAGATTTCTTTACTTTCTTAATGGTTGTCATCAGCTGCTGATTCGATTTCGCATGGCGTTCCAGTGTTTTCACCACTTGCTCTAGCTCTTGAATCATCGTTTTGCTGCTGCGATATTCTTGCTCTAATTCCTTTTTCGCTTCTTTGATTTTACTTCGAATCGTACCGACGCCTTCTTTACTGCGCCTCACCCCATCTTCTAAAGAGATAAGGGATTCCCTGACTTCTCCGATACCGCTTTTGATTGCTTTCGTTCCATCAATCAGCTTGTCAATGCCTTGAGCGGATTCTTCAATTTTTGGTTTTTGTTTGAGAAGGGCCAGATTTGTTTCGGTCAAGCCATCAGAAATTTTCCCGATTCCTTCATGTCCTTTGCCAAGTTCTCCTCCCAGCTCTTTCGCTTGAGAGGTGACATAAAGCTGGCTCAGCCCGTCTCCAACAGGGCGCGTGACACTGCGGACTGTTTTGACTTCGTCAATGTCATTTAGTTTGCGGGTCAGTTTTTCAATGATCACAATCTTTTCTTGATTATCTAGCTTATTGTCACTTTCGACTAGCACATTCAGAGGCAGCGCTTCACCAAAGCCAAATTGCTCTGATATCGTATTAAATGCAGACACCGACTCATACTTATTCCCAATTTCATTTAAACTGTTATAAGATAGGGTGCCGTCGTACATCAGAATAGGAGGCACTGTAATAAGAGCGACTAAACCTAAGCTGATCAGCGGCCTTTTAAATGAAAAACGCCCAGCCCATTCCCACATTTTACTTTGCGGGTGCCGAATGTTTTCTCTTTTAGATGGCCAGAATAGAGATTTTCCGAAAACAGACATAAAAAAGGGAACGATGGTGACAAGGGCAATCAGCAGAATGCCCACTCCAACGGCAACACTAACGGCTGATTGATACAATTGGAATTTAGCAAATCCAATACTTGAGAAGCCGACTAACACGGCTAAGCCGCTGAAAAATACCGTCTTCCCTGCACATTGATACGTGACGATAATCGACTCTTTGACATCACGGCCTTGACCGATCTCCTCTTTAAAACGGCTTAACAGCAGGATGCAATAATCCGTTCCGATACCGAACATAATGGCTACCATAAAAATCTGAGTAAAATTAGATAGAGGAAATTGTGTATATTCTACAAGAAAAGCCACAATACACCGGCTGACAGCGTAAGAAATGCCTATCGTAATGAGCGGAACAACAGGTGCCAATATCGATCTGAAAACAATAATTAAAATAAAGAAAATAAAAATCATCGTGATAAGTTCAGTTTTCTTCAGACCTTGTTGAGAACTTTTAATGACATCTGAATCCACAAATTTTTGACCCGTTATTTCATATGAGACATGATAGGGCTTTAAAACTTCCTCAATTTGTTCTTTAATCTTCACAGCTTTTGTTTCGTAGTGGTCGAATTTGAATGGAACAAGAAGTGTACTTTTATCCTTTGATAAAAGTTGTTTTTGAATGTCCGGATCTACATGAAAATATGAAGTAATTCCGTCAATGTGGAGTTCTGGGGCATGTGTCATGAGTGCAGCTAAAGCCTTTTTTAATTCCTGCTCTTTCGCAGGGAACAGATGTTGTTCGGAGAATACAAGCACACCTGTATCTTTTTTCCCGTTCTTATCTGACAGCTTATCCAATAGGTGAAGTGCCTCAGCTGTTGGTGTCCCCTCCGGAACCTTTAATTGCCCTTTTTCTCTTGTTAATTCCTCTAAATCGGGCGCAGTAATAAACAGAATCACAGCTGTTATCATCCACACCACTAATACAATCCATCTTGCTTTAATTATTTGCAACATAGCTGCTTCAAGCTCCTTCTAGTTCATCAATCAATTTGCTGTATTTGAGCGTGTCTGAAGTGCTGACTGCGTCTCCTTCAAATGGCAGGATGACCTATTCAATTGTCCTTACGTGTTGAAGAAACACATCTCCATCATCAGCACGCGAGCTCAATTTCTGCCTAAAGAAAGACAGAAAATGAATGTTTTTGAACACCTCCAATTTGGGATAATTTAAAAGATATTACTATACATTAGTTTAACTATCAAAATTTTACATGTCAATTTATAAAAAAGAAAAAAAGATGGCAAAATGCCGTCTTTTTTCTATATTTAAACTGTTTTCAATTGTTCGCTCTCATCCTCTTCATCTGGCTGGATGAAAAAGAGGACCAAAAATAGTGAAATGAGACTGCAAATGGTCGAGAGAATAAAAACAATGGAGTCGCCTTTATCCATAAGATAGGCAAAAATCGGAGGCCCTAAAGCAACACCGATAAAACGCATACTGTTATAAAATGAGGTAATGGTACCGCACTGTTCTTTTTCAATTCCTTCTGTAATTAGCGCATCAAGTGCAGGCAGCACAATACCGATACCAACACCGCCAATGCTTAAACAGATAAACAATACGTAAAAGCTGTGATTCCACCATAAAAAAATATAAGAAAGTGATAACAAAGCCATACCTGCGATTAAAAAGATTCTCATTTTCCCTTTTTCTTTTCCAATCGTTTTTCCAGCAACGAAGGAACTGATTGATAGGAAAAGGAGCGGAATACTCAGCAGGAACCCTTTTTTGACACCTTTTATTTGATAAGCTGCCTCTAGATTATCGGATAAGTAAAAAAGCACACCAAAAAGAAGAAACATAATAAAACCGCCAATAGCAAAAATGGCATAAATCCAGCGTCCCTCATGCTTAAAAATGGTCTTTGTTGATTTTAAAAACTCTTTAAATGTAGGCGGGTCCTCCTCTTTTTTCGCCGACTCTACCATGAACAGTACCATGAGAAAGCTGATGGCCGAAAAGAACGGAATGAACCAAAACGGCACATACCAAAACCATGAAGCAAGAAGTGCCCCAATAATCGGGCTTAGGACCTTTCCCGCTGTGTTAGAGGTTTCAATGGCGCCAAGTCCTGCGCTGACCTCTTCATCATCATGAAACAAATCTCCTATAAACGGCATAACAACAGGTGCCGCTCCAGCTGAACCGACACCTTGAAGGACCCTGCCAAGAAGAATCCACATATACGGTTCTTTCATGATTGTTGAGGCGACTGCTGCCACAGCCCCTCCAAGTCCGGCGATTAAAAGACACGGCAGCAGTACCTTTTTTCGCCCAATCCGGTCTGATAAATAACCGGCGATTGGAATACATAGGATTGCTACGACCGAATATACCGTAATAATGAGAGAGACTTGAAAGGAAGTGATCGAGAGTTTCTTTTCTATCTCTGGCAATACAGGTATTAACATCGAGTTCCCTAGTGTCATGATTAGAGGGACTGATGATAACGCAATGATATTCTTTTTACTGACTGTTTTCTCGCCCAACATCATTCACCCAATTCTATATACTGTTACGTATTAGTGTGGCAAGTTTGACGAGTATTATGTATAGGCAAACAAAAAGCAGCCGCCAATGGAAGCGACTGCTTGTTAAAATCGTTTGCGTATGACATGAAAGCTGAATTTATCCGCTCGAAAATAATTGAGGGAGTATAAGACCGGCTGATCATCCTGATCATAGTGCATTTGTTTCAGTAATAATAACGCCGTTTCAGGGTCACAATCTAGAATCGGTGAAACCTGATCGTGGTAGCCAATTGGTTCAATGTCCGCAACTGCATATTTAATCCCGCTGTGCGGTTCTCTTCCAAACAGCTCAAAAAGAGACTCTTCTTCATGTGTAAAAGAAGCGGGAAGGTGTTTGACTGGAATTTTATCTAAACAATAAACAACTGGCTGTCCATCTGCCGTTCGAACGCGTTCCATTGAAAAAATCCCATCAGATTCATCACACTGAAAACGAATGACATCATTCTCTGTTGGCTCCCCTTCTTGCGAGGATAAAAAGATGGTACCAGGCGTCATATTGACCTGCTCAATCATTTTCGTGACACTTGTCAGCTGTTCTATGCCTGTCGAAAAAAGTGGTCTTGAGTTGACGAAAGTCCCCACACCATGCCTTCTTATTAAATACTTTTCTTCTTCTAATATACGAAGGGCTTCACGCAGTGTCGCTCTGCTCACACCTAAAAGCTTTGAGAGCTCAAACTCAGAAGGCAGCTTTTCTTTTTCGGCATATACACCTGTTTGAATATCTTCTTTAATACGGTCAATCACTTTCAAATATAAATGGCGATTGTCTGTTTTGGTCGACATGTTTTCCCTCCGTCTAATCAATGCAAATGATAAGATGAGAAATCTCTATTCCGAGATAAGTTGAACATAACTATATCATGTTTTTGCAAATAAATAAATAGTCTGACATCCAGTTAACATAATCATACTATCGTTTACTATTTTTCAGGAAAGCTCTCTTCAACTTATGAAGAGAGCTCGTCATATTGTTCTTTTGAGAGAAGAACCTCTCTTGGTTTACTTCCTTCATATGGGCCTACAACGCCTCGTTCTTCCATTGCGTCAATGAGACGTGCTGCCCGGGTATAACCGATGCGGAACCTTCTTTGCAGCATAGAGACAGAAGCCGTCTGCATGCCGATAATCAGTTCAACTGCTTCATCATATAGATCATCTTCCACAGCTGCAAGCTGATCCTGCGTTTCTTCGCTTGGAATCATTTCCTCTTGGTATTGGGCTTTTTGCTGTGTGATCACATGATCAACAACATGTTCCACTTCTTCATCTGATAAAAAGGCGCCTTGCACACGAACCGGCTTGTTTGCACCAACAGGTAAAAACAGCATGTCCCCTCTGCCCAGCAGCTTTTCTGCGCCCCCCATATCAAGGATCGTCCTTGAATCTGTTTGTGAGGATACGCTAAAGGCAATGCGGGACGGGATGTTGGCTTTAATGACACCAGTAATGACATCGACAGAAGGTCTTTGTGTGGCGATAATCAAATGAATTCCCGCAGCACGAGCCATTTGAGAAAGTCTTGTAATGGAGTCTTCCACATCAGAGGAAGCCACCATCATTAAATCAGCAAGCTCGTCTACAATGACAACAATATAAGGAAGCTCTGGCTGTTTGGCATCTTCTGTTTGATTCATTCGTTTAATGTAATCATTGTATCCTTCAATATTTCTTGTCCCAGTATGAGAAAACAATTCATAGCGCCGTTCCATTTCGCTGACTACTTTTTTAAGTGCTTGAGAAGCTTTCTTAGGGTCTGTTACGACAGGTGCCAAAAGGTGCGGAATGCCGTTATACACATTTAATTCAACCATTTTGGGATCAATCATCATCATTTTCACTTCATGAGGCTTTGCTCTCATGAGAATACTTGTGATAATGCCATTGATACACACACTTTTTCCGCTTCCAGTCGAACCTGCTACAAGTAAATGCGGCATTTTGTTCATTTCGGCAAGCACGGCTTCACCCGAGATATTGCGTCCTAAGCCAATAAGGAGCTTAGCATTTGGACGGTCATTTTGCTTCGATTCTAATACCTCTTTTAATGAAACCATAGCGATTTCTGCATTCGGAACTTCAATCCCGATGGCTGATTTACCAGGAATCGGCGCCTCAATTCGAATGTCCTTTGCTGCAAGGGCGAGTGCTAAATCATCACTTAGATTGACGATTTTGCTGACCTTCACGCCAACATCTGGATATACTTCATATTTGGTCACAGCTGGACCTAAATGAACCTGTGTGACTTTTGCTTTCACACCAAAGCTTTGAAATGTTTTTTCAAGCTTTCTTGCATTTTCATATATATTTTTCTTATCTGTTTGCTGACCTGAATGCTGCGGCTCTGCCAAAATATCAAGTGACGGCAATTCGTAATCTTTGTTTTCAAGTTCTGTAAATGTCATCGGCGGTGCCTCTTTTGGTTCATCAGCTGTATCTGATTGAACTGGTGCACTTTGCACAGACTCTTGAAGAGGCTCTGTCTCTTTTGCCGCCTGCTTCTTTTGAACGGGCGGGGTGAGAATGTCATCCCTGTCTGCAAAGCTTGAAATAATCGGCTGGCTATTCTCAGAAGACGGCGTTTCCTCTTCGATCAAGATCAGATCATCCTCGTCCTGTTCTTGAATGCGTGAACGTTTTTTCTTTTCACCTGTTTTCTGAGAGGACGCGCTTTTTTTCGCCTGCCTGATTCCTTTCATATCTTCAACAAACGCCTTCCACTGCTTCACCATAAATTGTGATACAGGAATCGTCACTTTTTTCACCATTTCCTGCAGGGATCGGTTTGTAATCAGAACAATTCCAATCAGCATCAGGACAATTGCCATGATTTGCGAGCCTGCTTGCGCAAATAAGAAATAAGAAGCAGCAAACAATACAGCTCCGATCATGCCGCCACCTAAATCAGGTGACCCTGTTTCACCTTTCATATCCATCAAGAAAAGCTCAAATGTATTTCTAATTACACTTTGAGAGCCAATGACGCCAGCAGATGAAAGATGCTGAAAAAGCTTCACATGTGACAAAAGCAAGATACTCGCAATGATGCAGTAGAGACCTGCTTTTCTTCTTGTCAAAATATCTGGGATTTGTTTTTTCCAGAAAATCGTCACACCAAAAAGAAATAATCCGATAAGGCAGAGAATAAACCATTCACCTGCAAAAAATCGGAATAAATGTACAAAGGTTTGTCCAACAACGCCCAGCTGTAAAATGGCAATGATCGCTATGGCAATACAGACTAACCCATTTAATTCATATTTCAGTTTTAGCTGTTTATTTTGTTTTTTTCTCGTTTTCCGTTTGCTCTTTTTAGCCATACTCATCACCTTACTACGAAAGAAAATATAACCTACCGAAAGATCAGAAAGAAAGCAGCCTGGTTTTGGCTGCATCTTGTTGTAAGTTTTCCCTTTATTATAGCATAGAATCATTCATATGAGTCGGTTTGATTGGTGCCTAAATGTAACTTCAATCGCTTGCCTGGTGCAAGCTCTTGATTGAGAAAATCCATAGGATTGGTGCTCATGACTTGAACGATTTCTGCTTCGTCTTCTTTCATTTCAACCATCACTGGCACACCTTGAATGTTTACCTGCTGGAGTTTACGTTCTCCCTGTTCCTCAGCGTAAATGGCTTCATATGGCATAGGCGTATATAAAATCATTGGATCAGCCCCTCGTTTTGAGATGCCCTGTCTCCGATAAGTTCATTCAACTTTTTAATCGCTTGTCCTACACCGCCGACTTCATTCATGAGTCCGTATTCCGCTGCCTCATGACCAACGACATTTGTTCCGATGTCTCTTGTCAAATTGCCTTTTGAGAACATGAGCTCTTTAAACTTCTCTTCTGTAATGTTGGAGTGGCTTGTGACAAAGTTAATGACTCTTTCCTGCATTTTATCTAAGTATTCAAAGGTTTGCGGAACACCAATCACGAGACCTGTTAATCGCACAGGGTGAATGGTCATTGTGGCTGTTTCGGCAATATACGAATAGTCACACGATACAGCAATCGGGACACCTATAGAGTGGCCGCCGCCAAGCACAATCGAGACAGTTGGTTTTGATAAAGAAGCAAGCATTTCTGCAATTGCGAGTCCCGCTTCAACATCTCCCCCTACTGTATTTAAGATGATCAAAAGGCCCTCTATTTTCGGGTTTTGTTCAACAGCTACGATTTGTGGAATGACATGTTCGTATTTGGTTGTTTTATTCTGCGGTGGAAGCTGCATATGGCCTTCAATTTGTCCAATAATGGTGAGGCAATGGATATTTGTATCTTGCGGCAGCTGCGGAACGGCTGTTTCACCAAGCTGCTGTATTTTGCTCATAATGCTATCTTTTTCTTCTGGCTTTCGCTCAGGCTGCTGTTCATTCTTTTCGTCCATTTGTCTCCATCCTTTCCTCAAACTCTTCTCCTATTATGAACAAATAGCCCATATTCCATCCGCATTCCTCACGCTACATCAAAAAAGCCCAAAGAGCTTATGCTCCTTGGGCTTTTCTCATCACACTTCCATAATAATTGGAATGATCATCGGCTTACGTTTTGTTTTTTCATATAGGAATTGATTGAGTACATCGCGCATGGATTGTTTCAATGTTGACCATTCAACAATTGAGTTTTCCGTTTGCTCTTTGACAATCCCTTTGACCATTTCTGTTGCTTTCACAATCAGCTCTTCAGATTCTCTTACATAGACAAATCCTCTTGTGATGATTTCAGGTCCAGAAATTAATTGTTTCTTTTGTTTATCTAGCGTAATGACAACGATCAAGATGCCGTCTTGAGACAACAGGCGTCTATCGCGTAGCACGATGTTTCCGATATCACCAACGCCAAGACCATCGATTAAAATGTTCCCTTGGTGAACTTTTTCACCGATTTTGACGTTCTGTCCTCTAAACTCAACCACATCTCCTTTATCAATCAAGAAAATGTCGCTGCGTTTCATACCTACTTCTTCGGCAATACGAGAATGTGCTTTTTGCATACGATATTCGCCATTCACCGGAATTAAATACTTCGGTTTTAGTAAGTTCAGCATCAGCTTTAACTCTTCTTGGCAGCCATGTCCAGATACATGCACACGTTTTTGTGCAAAAATGACTTGTGCTCCGCTTCTTGTTAGGAAATCCACTGTTTTAGAGTATGTGAGTTCTTGTCCAGGAAGTGGTGTAGATGCAATCACAACAGTGTCATCTTTTTCAATATGAAGCTGTTTGTGATTTTGCTTTGCCATTTTTGTTAAAGCAGCAAGCGGCTCTCCGTGGCTTCCAGCAGTCAGGATGACCACATCGTTTTTCGCCATTTTCTTCACTTCTTGAACGGGTACAAATAATTCTTCGTCTGCTGTCACATAACCAAGCTTGATCGCCAGCTGAAGGGTTGTCATCATATTCTTCCCTGCAACGGCAAGCTTACGGCCATTTTGATTGGTTGCATTAATGATCTGCTGCACGCGGTTAATATTAGATGAAGACACAGCAACAATCACACGATTTTCAGCATTGTACATCGCATTTGAGATTTCGTCTTGGACGAGCGCCTCAGAAGGTGTATAACCTGGTTTTTCAGCATTTGCACTGTCTGAAAGCAGTGCTAAAACGCCATTATTTCCAATTTTCGCAATCTCTCCGATGTCACAGGCTTGGTTAAGCGCTGGGGTTTGATCAAATTTAAAATCACCTGTGCATACGATTGAACCAAGAGAGGTTTTGAAGCTGATCCCAACTGAATCAGGGATGCTGTGATTCGTTCTAAAGAATGATACTTTTGTTGTTTCAAAAGTAATGACTGATTTTGCATGTACCTCACGCAAATCAGCTTTTTGATTGAAGCCATACTGCTTTAATTTTTCTCGAAGTAACGCAAGGGTCAGCTTCGTTCCGTAGACTGGTACAGACAATTTGCTCAAGCAATGGAATACGCCTCCGATTGCTTCATCATGTCCGTGGGTAAGAAAAATTGCTTTCACCCGATCAGCACGTTCTGTTAAGTAAGAGATATCAGGAATGACGACGTCAATGCCCAGCATTTCATTTTCTGGATGCATTAAACCTGCATCTACTACATATATGTCCGAATCAATCTCAATGACATATAGGTTTTTTCCGATTTCTCCAACGCCTCCGAGTGCAATAATTCTTACGTTCTCTGTATTTTTCTTTTTCAAAATTCTTATCCTCCTAGTCTCAAGCCCGTCCATCATCGCTTAATGCTATTATAACTGAATCTAATTTTAGAAAACAAGATGAAGTCACATTTTAAGAAAGTGTTTATGTATAAAAAACGGTCATACTCAGGGACATCTGAGAATGACCGCTTACGAAATCTTTTGTTTTGATCAGCTGTTTAAAACGCTGCTTAAATCCAGTCTCTCTTCTTCTGACAAAGGCAAAAGCGGAAGACGAACAGATCCGACGTCTAGTCCTTTCAGCTGAAGAGCTGTTTTGACAGGCGTTGGATTTGGCGCTGAGAAAAGCTGTTTCATGATTGGAAGCAGCTTTTGATGGATCAATGCTGCATTCGCTGTTTGGCCTGAAGCATAGCTTTTCAGCATTTGCTGCATATCCAGCCCTACGATATGAGACGCAACAGAGACAACTCCTTTTGCACCAACAGATACAGCCGGAAGTGTTAAGCTGTCGTCCCCTGAATATACATCGAAATCTTCTGGCGTCTCAGCAATGATTTTTGTCATGGCATCAAGATCGCCGCTTGCTTCTTTGATGGCAACAATGTTAGGTATTTGCGCAAGCTTAATCGTTGTTTCTGGTGCTAATGAAGCGACCGTTCTTCCTGGTACATTGTAAAGCATGACAGGAAGAGATGTAGACTCGGCAATGGCTTTAAAGTGTGCATACATGCCTTCCTGTGATGGCTTGTTGTAATAAGGTACGACAAGCATCACTGCATCAACGCCCGCTTCTTCTGCTTTTTTCGTTAGTTTGATAGACGCATTTGTATTATTACTGCCTGTTCCTGCAATGATTTTACAACGACCATTTGCTAATTTGACCGATTGCTGAAAAAGAGCGACTTTTTCTTCATTCGATAAAGTTGGCGATTCGCCTGTTGTCCCTGCAACGACTAAGGAGTCACTGCCGTTTTTTAATAAATAATCAATGAGAATTGATAGCTTTTGGAAATCAATGTTGCCCTTTTTATCAAAAGGTGTAATCATAGCTGTTGCGATATTTCCGAAATTCATTTTTTTCACCTCATCATGATTCAATCACATTTATCTTGAAAGTTCAAACACTTCATGCAGGGCATTGACGGCCGCTCTCATGTTTTCTTCGTTCACTAACACCCAAATGGTCGTATGACTGTCAGCCGATTGTAAAATCGGAATGTTTTGCTCGGATAGTGCCGATACAATTTTAGATGTGACACCTGGTACACCCATAATGCCTGCGCCAACAGCTGATACTTTCGCACAATTTGTTGTCACAATTGGCGTATAGCCAAGATCTTTTAGGATCGACGTTGCCTTTTCAGTCATTGCACCTGTCACCGTATACACAATTTCACTCGGTGTGATGTTGAAGAAGTCGACACTGATTTGTGCGTTTGCCATTGCTTTGAAGACCTCTGTTTGTACGCTGTACTGACCTTCTTTTGCTGGAACTTTGATTTGCGTCACATCATTGACATGTGCAATACCCGTAATGAGACGGTCGTACACATCATGGCTCATTTTATCTGAGTAGTGTGATGTAACGAGTGTGCCCTCATCATCAGAGTATGTTGAACGGACCCTCATTGGTACTTTTGCTTGCATCGCAATTTCGACAGCTCTCGGGTGAATGACTTTTGCCCCTTGATATGCGAGGTTGCAAATTTCCGTATATGTCACGACTCTCAGCGGTTTTGCATTTTCAACAATGCGGGGATCTGCTGTCATAACGCCTTCTACATCTGTAAAAATATCAATAAAGTCTGCCTGCAATGCAGCGCCTAAAGCAGCGGCGGACGTATCACTGCCACCTCGTCCGATTGTTGTCACGTCTCCATTTTTCGCGGCTCCCTGGAATCCAGCAACGACGACAACATCATGTTCAGAAAGTGCTGCCTCCAGACGTTCGCACTTCATGTCAATAATTTTCGCACTTGTATGCTCCTTATCTGTTACAAAGCCCGCCTGAGCTCCAGTCATCGCTACAGCCTTTAGACCGTTTTCATTCAGCATACTTGAAAACACAACAGCTGAGATATTCTCTCCGCAGGAAACAAGCAAATCTTTTTCTCGATTTGTCATATGCTGCGCGCTGCCGTAAAGCAGACCAAGCAGCGTATCTGTCGCATAGGGATCGCCTTTTCGTCCCATTGCAGAAACGACGACAACCGACTTATAGCCTTTCTCTTTTGCAGATAAGATATGTGCAAGTGCCCTTTTTCTACCTTGATCATCTTTGACAGATGTACCGCCAAATTTTTGGACAATTATTTTCACTGTTTTCACTCCAAGTTCATTCTGACGTAACAGAAGAGAGCAGGCGAAAGATGCCTAACTCTCTTCTGTTCGTCCTCATCATCCATTGAATGTTAAACTAATTTTAATGCTTTTAAGCTTTCTGCAATTTGAACTGAGTTCCATGCAGCACCTTTAAGCAGGTTATCAGATACAATCCACATATGGAACCCGTTTGGACGGTCCAAATCTTTCCGAATGCGGCCGACAAATACGTCGTTTTTCCCAACAGCATCTGCAGGCATTGGATAAATTTGCTGAGACGGATCATCTTGCAGCGTAATTCCTGGTGCATCTTTTAGAATTGATTTAAGGTCTTCCACTGTTGCATCATTTGATTCTAGTTCGACGTAGACAGATTCTGAATGTCCCGTTTCAATTGGAAGTCTCACGCATGTTGCCGCTACTTCGAGCTCTGGCATATGCATGATTTTTTTCGTTTCGTTGATCATTTTCATTTCTTCGAATGTATAGCCATTGTCTTGGAATTTATCAATTTGCGGAATCGCATTAAATGCAATTTGATAAGGCATAACTTCCGGTGTTACATCTTCTTTATTTAAAATGGCTTGTGATTGGCTGTATAGTTCGTCAATGGCCTCATGTCCCGCACCTGATACTGCTTGATACGTAGAGACAATGACTTTTTTCATTCCATACGCCTGACGAAGCGGTTCTAATGCCGCTACCATTTGAATCGTTGAACAGTTAGGGTTTGCAATGATCCCTTGATGATCATGCAAATCTTTTTCGTTTACCTCTGGTACGACAAGAGGGATGTTTTCGTCCATACGAAAAGCACTAGTGTTGTCTACAACAATCGCACCTCGTTTGACTGCTTCAGGAGCCAGCGCTTTAGAAACATTTCCTCCAGCACTGAATAATGCAATATTCACTCCTTCAAAACTTTCAGGTGTTGCTTCCTGAACAGTGTACTCTTGACCTCTGAATGTCACTTTTGTTCCAGCAGAACGTTTTGAGGATAGTAGAGTAAGTGTATCCATTTCAAAATCTCTGTCAGCTAGTGTTTTTAACATTTGTTGACCGACAGCTCCAGTCGCTCCAACTACAGCTACATGCAATCCTCTTCCCATCAGTAAAACTCCTTCCGACCCATCCATGATTCTTTTCTTTCGGATGGCCATCCTATGACTTTTTACATTTTATTTTACCATAGAAAAGCAAGGCTTGAAGCATCTTTTTTGAATCTTTAATGATTTTCTAGTGAATCTATTATTCGTTTGGTCCAATTAAAATCGGCTGAATTTGTCTATGCTGGAGTGCCTCTTCTACTGTTTGAGATAGCAGATCCATATTTGCGACCATAGAGGTCGGTTTTTTGAATGGATCATCTTGGCCAAACGGAATAAAGAAAATATTCTTTGTCGACATCAGTCTCATCAGATTTGTACCATTTAAGCCTAACGCATCATTTGTTGAGATACCTAAAACGACAGGTCGATGATTTCGAATGGTCGCTTTAGCAGCCATTAAAACAGGACTGTCTGTCATGGCATTTGCAAATTTCGCCATTGAGTTTCCAGTTAAAGGCGCTATGACCATACAATCAAGCGGCAGCTTAGGTCCAAGCGGCTCTGCTTTCACGATTGAGTCAATCGCCTTAAATCCAGTCAGCTTCTCAATCCGCTCGATCCACTCGGCTCCCTCTCCAAATCTCGTATTCGTGCTCTGCACCGTGTACGACACTACTGGACGCACCTCTGCCCCTTCTTTTACAAGCGCTTCGATTTGCGGAAAAACGGCTTCATACGTACAGTGGGAACCTGTTAAACCAAAGCCGATTCTTTTCCCTTTTAATGTTGTCATGATTCCATCCCCCTTTTTTCCTCCGCAAGTTCACATAAAAGCCCGGAAAGCACTTTTGCAATGATTTGTCCTGCTGTCTTTGGTGCAACAATCCCCGGGAGTCCTGGTGCAAGAAGTGCCTTCACTCCGTGCTTTTGTGCAAAGTCAAAGTCTGTTCCGCCTGGGCGGGAGGCGATATCCAAAATGAGTGTCTTTGGTGTCATGCTGACGATGACAGATGAATCTAATACAAGACTTGGAATGGTATTGATGATAATATCAACATCCGTTACTTCCTCTTTTAACTGGTCCATTGAAAATGGATCAAGCCCCATCTCAAAGGCACGCGCTAAATGTGCTGTGTCTGCCGCCCCTACTTTTACGTCTGCCCCTAGTGCCCGAAATGTGCGCGCAATGGTGAGTCCTGTTCTTCCAAGTCCGAGAACAGCGACATGTGACCCGTGAATCGTATAGTCCGTTTGCTGAATGGCCATCATGATAATTCCTTCAACTGTTGGAATAGAGTTATATATGGCAATATCATCTCGCTCAAACAGCTTCACAAGCTTCCGGTTCACCTGCTTTGCCAGATTGTCTAAGTACGTATTTGAAATACCTGAGTACAAGGTACAATGGGCAGGGGTTCTTTCTAAATATTTAGCTTCCAGCAAGACCTGCTCGTTTGAAAAAACTGTAGCAACAGCGCCTTCATCCGTTGCCCCTGATACTGGCAGGATCATACTGTCTACTTGTTCGAATGGAAGTTCAGACATTTTCAGCTTTTCAGCACCGATAAATCCATGATCCAGCTGATCAAATCCGACCAAAAACACTTTGGCATGCTGCTGTGACAACTTGCGAATAATTTCAAGCTGCCTTGCATCTCCCCCGATCACCGCAACCGTTAAACCGCTCAACATACTGACCGTTCACCTTCTTTATTTAAAAAAGTCTGTAATATTTTCTGAATCTCCCTTTCAGCATATGAGGAGAGGATTCAGCCTGTGAACGAATCAGAGAGAGAAAAGAAAAAGAGCACCATTATTGTGGGTGCTCTTTTTCTCCGTGCGGCTGAAGTTCTTCAGGCACATCGAGAATGATCATATCTGATCCTATTTTTTGAATGTGATTCCACGGGACGCGGATGTCATTTCCTTGTTTTCGAAAGCCAAACCACTTCACGGAAGGTATAATGAGTGCTGTAATTTGACCGTCCTGTTCATTGATTTCAAGGTCGGTTTGTCCAAGCACGCCAAGCCGCTCCGCTCTTTTAATATCGACGATCTCTTTTCCTGACAGTTCACTCAGCCTCAAAATCGCATCACTTCCCTTCCGTATCATATATGCATTAAAAGGCAGAAATAGACCGTCCTGCTCTTTTCAAGTTATGTGATGCGAGTTGGTATACCAAATAGGCTTAAGTTGATGAAAGTAATTATGATCTGTCAGCATTCTCTCCACTCGGTTTAACATGTCTTTTACATGTCCCGGATCATAGGAAAGTGTCCAGACAATAGAGGAAAAGCAGCTCATTGCTGTATAGATGGAAAAAAGAATCCAAAAATTATTTGTGGACTGCTTACTTAGGTATTCATCCAATTGTCCAACTGAAAACGGAATGCTGCTTTCTCGACTAAATAAGGACAATTTATAAAAATCATGAACCGGATCTCCCCAGTCGGATTGATCGAAATCAATCACACCGGCATACTGATTACCTTGTATGATGATATTCCCTAAATGAAAATCATCATGCTGGAACTGGTTAGGTCTCTCTTTTACCTCATCAGCATGCGACTTGATAAAATCTAATACAAACTGATCATTGGGAAACGACAAGCCACTTGATTGATAAGCATGTACATACCGTTCATGTTTTGCCATGACCTTCTCATTCCATGGACGAACATGAGAAGGTGCATGACATGCATGCATCAAACTTAGCTCTCTACCTGCCCGCCTCCCGATCTCATACTGCTCTTCATTCGTGAGTAGATGGATGGAATCTCTACCAATCTCGCCTTCAATATAGGAGAAAATACGATAGGTACAGTTTAGTTCAGCACTTATTCCAATCTCAATCAATTCAGAACAAAGAATCCCTCGATCTTTAAACTTCCGCTGCACTGATGCTTTTCTTTTAAAGCGGGAATACGTTTGAATGTCCGATAACTTAAGCACCATCTTTTCACTAGATGATATTGTAACCAAAAAGGTACGATCTCCCGAAAAACCAGATGTCATTCGTTGGAAGGAAATAGTTTGTGTCAGAAGTGGAGACAGCTGTTTCAGTTTTTCAAGTTCCATGAAAGCAGAACCCCTTTCTTCTTTACCTACAATAAAAACGGCAGACTTTTTTGAGTCTGCCGTGTTGTTTACATTATGATGGCTGATCACCCGTCGGACTAATAAGCGAGAGCGCATAATCTTCTGTAAAGATGCGTTTTGATAAGTTATTCACGCCGTCTAATGTGACGCTGTTGATTTCGTCAATAATTTCATCGAGTGTCCGATGTTTGCCAAGGAGCAGTTCGTTTTTACCGTTTCGGCTCATTTTGCTGTTTGTGCTTTCAAGACTCAGCATAAGGTTGCCTTTCATTTGCTCTTTAGAGTTCTCTAATTCTTTCTGTGTGATTCCCTCACGCTTTAAGACGTCTAATGTTTGTAAGATGGTCTCAGAGAGCAGGTTTAACTGCTTCGCTCCAGTTCCGCCATAAATCGTCAGCATTCCATTATCTGCAAATGAACTGTGATAGCTAAAGACGGAATAAGCAAGTCCTTTGTCCTCTCTTACATCTTGGAATAATCGGCTGCTCATGCTTCCACCAAGAACATTATTTAAGACGATTAAGTCATAGATGCCTTTATCTCCCGCTGGAAGGCCATTAAAGCCCAGGCATAGGTGAGCTTGTTCCGTTTCCTTTTTGCGTGTGAGCTTGTCATAATGAAATGCTGGAGCTTCGACAGGCTGCTTTTTGCCTTTTCCTTCATAAGAGCCGAATAGCTTTTCAACCTCACGAATAAAAGTCTCATCTACGTTCCCTGCAACAGAGATCACGACACGGTCCGGCGTGTAGAACTCATCCATATATTTTCTAAGTGAGTCACCGTTAAAGGTAGAAAGTGTTTCCTCTGTTCCTAAAATCGGATATCCTAATGAATGTTCACCATAAATGGCTTTGCTTAATAAATCATGAACGATGTCATCAGGTGTATCCTCATACATTTTAATTTCTTCGTACACCACATTTTTTTCTTTTTTCAGCTCTTCTTCATCAAAAGCAGAGTGAAAGAACATGTCGCTTAATACATCGAGGGCGTAGCCAGCATGTGAATCAAGCACCTTTGCATAGTAGCAAGTATATTCTTTTGATGTAAAGGCATTCACTTGACCACCAATGCGGTCAAAGGATTCTGCGATATCACGTGCAGATCTTGTCTTTGTCCCTTTAAAGAACATATGCTCTAAAAAGTGTGAGATCCCATTAATTTCAGGTGTCTCATGTCTAGAGCCTGTTCCAATCCAGACGCCAATTGCGACAGACCTTACAGTGGGATTGTTTTCGAGTACAATTCTTACTCCGTTTTGGCAAGTATACGTTTTGACCAAGTTTTGCTCCTCCTATTCAACAAACAGATCGCATCACGGATGTCTTTTTTCACTTAGGAGGTCAGAAACCGTCCCTAATTCATATCCTCTTTCCTTGATTTGAGTGATAAGTGCGTCAAGACTTTTCGCCGTTGCATCTGTTGGATGCATTAATATCATCGCCCCATTGTGAATTTTCCCAAGCACCCGCTTTTGTAAAATAGCCGGTGATGGCTTTTGCCAGTCGATGGTGTCTACTGTCCACATAATGGTTTCCATGCCTTCTTGTTTGGCAAGCTTAACTGTTTCTTCTTTAAAGCTGCCGCTTGGAGGCGCAAACCATTTTGGTTTCTTCCCAAGGGATTCTTCAATTTGGCGATTTGTTTTCGTTATCTGCTCTAATGCTCGTTCTCTTGTCAGTGTGCGCATATCTGGGTGATTGTATGAATGATTTCCAATTTCATGACCATCTGCCACGATTTTTTTAGCAAGCTCTGTGCTTTTTTTCACCCATTTGCCTTCTAAGAAAAAGGTCGCCTTGACTTGATGCTTTTCCAGCGTCTTTAACATGTTGATTAAATGCTCGTCACCCCAAGCTACGTTGATGAGGAATGCATTCATTTTTTTATCTGGATGGCCTTTATAAATGGGCTCAGCACCAAGTTCATGTAAATGAATAGATGGTTTTGTTTCATTCAAAACAAGCAGCTTTTCATCGAATGACCCCTGTTTCTTCATTTTTTCATAAGAGGCATCGATATCAACTGTCTGTCCATTTAAGCCAGGTATCTTTTTCCACACTTTATCAATCTTAGCATTTTGCGCCTTTACTTCATAGTCAGAAGACTTCGATTCGATCTCCTGATATAAAATATCTTTGGAAACAGATGCTACCTCGGCATGCTCTTTCATTGATTCAATATATGTAACAGCAGCCGGCTGCTTCATCGTTTGATATGACACGAGCAGTAAAAATACAAACACAATGAATGGTAACGTTTTTTTCAATGGTTGTCCCTCCCCTTTACCACAAATTATGATGGGGAGAAACAAGCTAGAACTATTGTTAGCGCAAGAAAAGAAAGAAGCCTGGCACGGGTACCTGGCTTCTAACACATTTTATTTGATCTCATTAAGACTGCTTTTCTTCTTTTTCCTTTTCTTCACGTAAAACAGCTTTCCGAGAAAGGTTCACACGGCCTTGTTTATCGATTTCAGTGACTTTGACAAGTAATTCATCGCCAAGTTTCACGACATCTTCTACTTTGCCCACACGCTCAAGCGCAAGCTCAGAAATATGAACAAGTCCATCTTTTCCACTGAAGATTTCAAGGAAGGCACCGAATTTTTCAATGCGTTTGACTTTACCTAGGTAAAGCTGTCCTACTTCAACTTCTCTCACAAGATCTTCAATGATTTTCTTCGCTTTTTGGTTCATATCTTCTTCTGTAGAAGAAATAAAGATTGTACCATCTTGTTCAATATCGATTTTCACACCGGTATCTTCAATGATTTTATTGATTTGTTTACCGCTTGGTCCAATGACATCGCGAATTTTATCCGGATTGATTGTCATCGTTAAGATTTTTGGTGCATAACGAGACAATTCTCCTCTAGAAGCAGGAATCGTTGACAGCATGCTGTCTAGGATTTCCATTCTTCCTTTTTTCGCTTGTTGAAGAGCTTCTTCTAAAATGTCTTTTGATAGACCATCGATTTTGATGTCCATTTGAAGTGCTGTGACACCTTTTGATGTACCTGCAACTTTAAAGTCCATATCTCCAAGGGCATCTTCCATTCCTTGAATGTCTGTCAGCACTGTGTAGTATTCCCCTGATTTCACAAGTCCCATTGCAATCCCTGCAACTGGTGCTTTAATTGGAACACCCGCATCCATCATCGCAAGTGTGCTTGCGCAAATACTTGCTTGTGAAGTAGACCCGTTTGATTCTAATACCTCTGAAACAAGGCGAACCGTATAAGGGAAATCTTTTTCGGATGGAATCACTGGTTCTAGTGCTCGTTCACCTAGTGCGCCATGTCCGATCTCACGGCGGCCTGGACCACGCATTGGGCCTGTCTCACCAACACTGAATTGCGGGAAGTTGTAATGGTGCATGAAGCGTTTTGATTCTTCAACACCTAGACCATCAAGAATTTGCACATCGCCAAGTGCACCTAATGTACAAATACTAAGCGCCTGTGTTTGTCCTCTTGTAAATAAGCCTGAACCGTGCGTTCTTGGCAGGAGTCCTACTTCTGAAGAAAGTGGACGGATTTGATCTACACCGCGTCCATCTGGACGTACTTTCTCTTCAGTGATCAGACGGCGAACTTCGTTTTTGACAAGCTTATTTAATACATCTTTCGCTTGTTTAATCGTTGCTTCGTCACGTTCTTCTGCTTCAAACTTTTCGACTACAGCTTTTTTCACAGCACTGATTGCATCCTCACGCGCATGCTTCTCATGTACTTGAATCGCTTTCAGCAGGTCTGCTTCAGCAAGGGCTTTTACTTCGTCTGCTAACGTTTGATCTACTTCATATAAAGGAATATCGATTTTTTCTTTACCGACTGCCTTCACAATTTCTTCTTGGAATTCGATTAAGCGTTTGATTTCTTGGTGACCGTACATGATCGCTTCAAGCATTGTTTCTTCCGGTACTTCATCAGCACCAGCTTCTACCATGTTGATCGCATCTTTTGTTCCAGCAACCACAAGATTGATGTCACTTTGTTCAAGCTGCTCCACATTTGGGTTAATGATCAGCTTTCCATCCACTCGTCCTACTGTAACGCCGGCGATTGGTCCCTCAAATGGAATGTCAGACACACATAAAGCTAAAGATGAGCCAAACATTGCAGCCATTTCAGATGAGCAATCTTGATCCACACTCATGACGATACTAATAACTTGTACTTCGTTTCTAAATCCATCTGCAAACAGCGGACGAATTGGTCTGTCAATTAAGCGGCTTGCAAGGATCGCCTTTTCACTTGGACGGCCTTCTCTTTTAATGAAGCCGCCAGGAATTTTACCTACTGCGTATAGTCTTTCTTCGTAGTTCACAGTGAGCGGGAAGAAATCAAGTGGTTTTGGTTCTTTAGAAGCTGTTGCTGAGCTAAGCACAGCTGTATCTCCGTAGCGTACGAGGACCGCTCCGTTTGCTTGCTTTGCAAGCTGGCCAGTTTCAACTGTCAGTTGACGTCCAGCCCAGTCTATGGTGAAGACATGTTTCTCTTGTCCCATTCTGAGATAAACTCCTCTCTTATCGTAAAGTTTTAGTTAGTTCTTATTATGAACAAAATGATTTTCACATATCAATGTGAAAGCTGTATGTAGAAGGGTTTTTGCCATTCTTTCAACATTTTAACCATAAAATATTAGTGATTATACGATAAAAAAGCGGGAATCCTCCCGCTTTTTACGATTATCGACGTAAGCCTAGTTTGTTAATTAACTCACGGTAACGAGTTACGTCTTTATTACGTAGATACGTAAGAAGATTACGACGTCTACCTACCATTTTCAAAAGACCGCGACGTGAGTGGTGATCTTTCTTATGAGTACGTAAATGCTCGTTCAAGTTGTTAATTGATTCTGTTAGGACAGCGATCTGAACTTCTGGAGATCCAGTATCAGATTCGTGTGTTTTGAACTCATTAATTAATTGCGTTTTACGCTCTTGAGTAATTGCCATCCTGTTTCACCTCCAAATCATGTTAGCCCCATCTACCTCGCAACCGTCGGTGAAGTCGGCCTGCCAAGTAAGTGGTTTTAAAGCTACAGGAATTATCATACTAAAAATATGCTGAATTTGCAAATGGTAGAGCAGTTTTTCTATATTTTTTTTGTTTGCTTGTGTTGATCTTGAAAAAACTGAATCGCTTCTTCTTTATCTTGACTAATTTGAGCCGTCAGCTCCTGAATTCCGTTAAATTTACGTTCACTGCGTATGCGCTTGAACCATTGTAATTTAATCGGCTGGCCATATATTTCTTCGTTAAAATCAAAGAGGTTTACTTCAATGGCAGGCTGATCAGGTCGCTTTTCATAAAACGTTGGTTTATACCCAACATTACAAACGCCGTCATATACTTTGCCTTTCACTTCTGCTCTTACAGCATATACCCCTGTTGGCGGAATAATGTATTCAGCAGATAAGCCGACATTAGCTGTCGGAAACCCGATCGTCCGTCCGCGTTTGTCTCCATGGATGACAATGCCGCGAAGCTGATAAGGTTTTCCTAGAAGCTCGCTCACATATTCAACATCCCCATTTTTTAATGCGGAACGGATGAGAGTGGAGCTGACTTTTCGGTCTTGATTGGACAGCTTAGGGACGATGGTTGCCGTGATATGGCCTTTTCCATATTCATCAAACGTTTCCATTGTGCCTGCACCAAAACGGCCAAACGTAAAATCAAACCCCGCTACTGCGTGCTTCACATTCAATTCATCCAAATATTGATCCACAAACTCTTGAGGAGATAGAGCTGCAAAGCTCTCGCTGAATTGTACGATGTATAAATAGTCAGCGCCCAGCTGCTTGATAAAATCAATTTTATCCTCAAGCGGTGTAATTAAGTCTTTTGGTTCCCGTGCCTTTTGCAAAACATGTGATGGATGCGGATGAAAGGTCATGACCGCTAAGGCCAATCCTTCTTTTTTCGCAATGCTTCTTGCTTCATCAATGACTTTTTGATGCCCGAGGTGAACACCGTCAAAGTACCCTAAAGCCATGACAGACGGGACTTGATCCTTTTGATTCAATGTATGTGGGTGTGAAATATGTATAGTCTTCACGAGATGTCACCTTTTCTTTAAGATTGCTTGTCCTGAGATAAGATCTTCGCCGGCTTCATCAGGTTCGGTTTGGTCGGGTGCTTCATATATATCGCCAGACAACGACCTGAAGGAGCAAAAACAGCGACACGATCCTCCTCTGCGAAATGAGCAAATTCATCAGGCATTGGCAGGACTGCACCGTTTTCCACTTTACTTGCTAATGTATCATTTATCTCCCATTTCGGCAAATGATTGAGCGCACGCTCGATCGGAACAAGGTGCTCATCTACAGTTCCTTCCTCGCTTATCTCTCGCAGCTCATCCAACGTGATACATTCATCAAGTGTAAAATCACCAGACCCTGTGCGAATGAGGTGTGACATGTGGGCTGGAAACCCTAGTTTCTTCCCGATATCAACCGCTAATGTTCTCACATATGTTCCCTTTGAGCATAGTACGGTGAATCTAAATGACACGCTGCCATCCTCATATGTGACAGGTGTAGTCCGCTCGATACGGTGAATGGTAATTTCACGGCTTGGCCGTTCAATTTCAATACCTTCTCTAGCATATTCATAGAGCTTTTTCCCGCCAATTTTCACAGCAGAAAACATGGGAGGAATTTGTTCAATGGTTCCTTCAAACTGCTTCAGCGCCGCATCAATGTCTTTTTCTGAGATCGGTTTTTCCACTTTTTTTTCTTCTACGATCTCACCTGTTTGGTCTTCTGTTGTTGTAGAAAAACCAATCGTGATTTCTGCATCATATGTTTTCGATTTATCTGTTAAGTATTCTACAATCTTCGTTGCTCTTCCGATACAAATAGGCAGAACACCTGAAACCTCTGGGTCGAGGGTGCCTGTATGTCCGACTTTTTTTGTGTACAAAATTTTTCTTACCTTAAACACACAGTCGTGGGAGGTCATACCTCTTTCTTTATGTAATAAAAGAACACCATTTATCATCTGCGTTCTCTCCTTTCATAAACGATGAAAAAGGACAGACGATCATCGCCTATCCTTATTTCAACGTCTTATTCTTGATCTTTTGTGTTTAATTCAGCAATCAGGCTTTCAATTCTGTTTCCGTAATCTACGGATTCGTCGAATTCAAAATGAAGTTCTGGTGTTTTGCGAAGTCTGATTCGATTGCCAATTTCAGAGCGGATGTACCCTTTAGCCTTTGCAAGGCCTTTTAAGGTTTCCTCTCTTTTCTTCTCGTCGCCAAGAACAGAAATGTAGACTTTGGCAATTTGTAAATCACCGGATACTTCGACATCGGTTACAGTCAAAAAGCCGATTCTTGGATCTTTTAGCTTTCTGCCTAGAATGTCGCCCAATTCTTTTTTCATTTGCTCACCCACACGGGTTGCTCTCATACTCATGATCTTATCACCTCTAATTAAAACCACTCAGTTTTCGTGATCGTTCGTTCAATTTCTGGAAAAGAATCGATAAAGCTTAATACACGCTGAAGTTCCTTTTCCACTTGAACCCGAGATGAGGAAATCACGGCGATTCCAATTGATGTACGCTGCCATGTATCCTGGTAATCCATTTCAGCAATGGTTACATTGAATTTATGACGCGTTCTTGTCAATATACGCTGAAGAACCGCACGTTTTTCCTTCAGTGAGGATGCATCATAGATCATGCACTCACATTCGGTATAACCGATCATTTTCTTT
>NZ_LKCP01000065.1:0-8673 GCF_001518755.1 Bacillus sp. AM 13(2015)
TGAACTTGTAACAACAGGCGAGGGTCAAAAAGTCCATCTAAACMAATACGGATGTCACAGAGGATATTCGTACAGACCGCGTAAGCAACCAAGTATCGGTTGTTGCAAAGCACAGAGCTGTTCGGGAAGAAATGGTCCGCAGGCAGCAAGAGCTTGGCAAACGAGGTGGTGTCGTTATGGATGGAAGAGACATAGGCACTCACGTACTTCCAGATGCCGAAGTGAAAATTTTCTTGCTTGCATCAGTAGAAGAGAGAGCAAAACGCCGCTTTGAAGAGAATCAGAAAAAAGGCTACGATGTCAATTACGATCAGCTGATTGAAGAGATTGCAAGACGTGACAAGCTTGATTCTGAGCGTGAAGTTTCACCTTTAAAGAAAGCGGATGACGCCATTGAAATTGACACAACCTCCCTTTCTATTCAAGAGGTGGCAGGGAAAATTTTAGATGCAGCAGACCGCGTAGAGAAACAGTAAGAAATTTTAGAAAACTTTAATAAGTTAGAGGTTTATCTCTTGACAAACAAGGTCTTTTATTAGAAGTTTATACTAATACTATTTTTATTGATCATTCAAGCAATTATATTGATTTGAATGTTTCTATAATACATATTCGGCTGGCATTCATCATGCTTAAGACACATATTCGCCCAGTCGTTTTAACTAAGCTGTGTAGGTTTGGACCAAGGAGGTTATCGAAATGACAGAGGAAATGAATCAAATCGATGTTCAGGTACCAGAGGTTGGAGATGTAGTGAAAGGGATTGTTTCTAAAGTTGAGGACAAGCATGTCAATGTAGATATCGTCAATGTGAAACAACCTGGTATCATCCCAATCAGTGAATTATCAAGTCTTCACGTTGAAAAAGCATCAGATGTCGTGAAAGATGGCGACGAGTTAGAGCTTAAAGTAACAAAGGTCGAAGACGATGCTTTGATTTTATCTAAACGTGCTGTTGATGCAGACCGCGCTTGGGAAGACCTAGAGAAAAAGTTTGAAACAAAAGAAGTATTTGAAGCTGAAGTAAAAGACGTTGTAAAAGGTGGTCTTGTCGTTGACATTGGTGTGCGTGGATTTATTCCTGCATCTCTAGTAGAAGCACACTATGTAGAAGACTTCACAGATTACAAAGGGAAAACACTCTCACTTGTCGTGGTAGAACTTGACCGCGAAAAAAATCGCGTGATTCTCTCGCACCGTGCAGTCGTTGAGCAAGAGCAGTTAGACAAAAAGCAAGACTTCCTGCAAAAGCTTGAAGTAGGCAGTGTGATTGATGGTAAAGTGCAGAGGCTTACTGATTTTGGTGCATTTGTTGACATTGGCGGCATTGATGGATTAGTTCACATTTCTCAACTATCCCATGCGCATGTTGAAAAGCCATCTGACGTAGTAGAAGAAGGACAGGAAGTCCAGGTCAAAGTACTTGCTGTTGATCGTGATAACGAACGTATCTCACTATCTATTAAAGAAACATTACCAGGACCTTGGAGCCAAATTGGTGAAAAGGTAAAACAAGGTGATGTGCTTGAAGGAACTGTTCAACGTCTTGTGAGCTTTGGTGCATTTGTTGAAATTCTGCCAGGTGTAGAAGGGCTTGTGCATATTTCCCAAATCTCTCATAAACATATCGGCACGCCGCAAGAAGTCCTTGAAGAAGGGCAGACTGTTAAAGTGAAAGTGCTTGATGTGAATGAAGACGAAGAGCGCATCTCACTAAGCATTCGTGATTTAGAAGAAAATCCTGAAAAACAAATCGAAGAGGATTATCGTCAATATCAGGCGAAAGAAGAAAACACAAGCGGATTCCAGCTTGGTGACCTGATCGGCGATAAACTCAATAAACTAAAATAATTTGGTGATCAAAATTGACGCGAGCAGAAAGAAAGAAACAGCATATTGAGCATGCGTTGTCCACTGGCCAGCATGCAGCAACAGGTTTAGAAGATGTTTCCTTCGTTCACGCCAGTTTACCAGATCTTGCAACATCACAAATTGATACACATACGACAATTGGCGGACTGACTTTCGGTTCGCCAATTTTTATCAATGCAATGACTGGCGGGGGCGGAGAATCTACCTATGAGATCAACCGCTCTTTATCGATCGCAGCGAAGGAGACCAATATCCCAGTAGCAGTTGGATCACAAATGGCTGCACTGAAAGATAAAGAAGAAAGACGAACATATGAAATCGTTCGTAAAGTCAATCCGGATGGAATTGTATTTGCGAATTTAGGCAGTGAAGCGACGATTAAGCAAGCTCAAGAAGCAGTCAGCATGCTCGAGGCAAATATGCTCCAGATTCACTTGAATGTCATTCAAGAGATCGTCATGCCTGAAGGGGATCGCGATTTCAGGGGGGCGCTTGAGCGGATTGCAGCTATCGCTCAATCTGTTGGTGTGCCTGTTGTCGTGAAGGAAGTCGGATTTGGCATTAGCAAGGAGACGGCAAGAAAGTTATTTCATGTTGGGGTTGCAGCCGTTGATGTAGGCGGATTTGGTGGGACGAACTTTTCTAAGATTGAAAATCTCCGCCGCCAAAAAGCACTTCGTTATTTTGATCAATGGGGAATTCCAACTGCAGCGAGTCTTGCTGAAGTACATACAGCCTTTCAGAATCAAACGATTTTAGCCTCCGGAGGTATCAAAGATGCTCTTGATGTAACCAAATCATTAGCTCTTGGCGCATCTGCTGCTGGTCTTGCTGGATTTTTCTTAAAATCATTGACCAGTGGAGGAGAAAGCGGCCTCATCGCAGATATCATGGATCTTCAAGAAGATATCAAGATGATGATGACAGTGCTTGGTGTGAAGACGATTGAAGAATTGAGACAAGCTCCAGTTGTGATCTCAGGGGAAACAAGTCATTGGCTCAAAGAAAGAGGCGTTGACACAACGTACTATAGTAAGAGGGGCATGTGATATCACATGCCTTTTTTTTATTGATTTCTTTTTCGAGCGCTTTCTGGACCTTCTAATGCTGTTGCACCTTTATGATGAATGGATTGATCACGGTCAGATTCCACTCTTTTTGACGCCTTTAAACGCTTTTCCTGTCTATCTTTTCCCATCACTCATCCCTCCTCAATCATTAGGGTGTCACCTCTTGTTTATTTCATACAGAGCCGGTAACGATCCGCATGTTTAAAAATTGGAGATTTTCCCATAATGTAATTGAGGTGATGAGGCGTTGGAGGCTTTGTACTATTATTGGTCTATATGGTTCGTTTGGATTATGGTGACATTTATCATGGAAAAAAGTTTGTGGCGCAGCGTGCTAGGTATCTGTGTACTTGTCCATATTATATCCAGTCATTTCATGATATCCGTTCTAGATATGAGCATGAATGCGGGATTCTTGATGAATTTTTTATATGCATGTGCCGCTTTCGTCATATTCAGGCCTGGTTATCGATTCATGAGGATCATGCAATTGGGCTCAATGGTGAGCGCGTATGCCTTTTTTATGATGTTTGCATTATATGACCCTGTTTGGTTCACGATAATAAAGGTGGATTGGGTCGTATTTGCCTTGCTGATCTTAATGTGTATGACATATGGACAGCCGTTAACGGAAAGAATCACCCTATGGATGATGTCAGTATGTCTCGGCGAAGCCCTTTATGCGCTGACGATTCACCGCCTTACATCATCAATTGTCATAGGAGATCTCTCTTTTCTTTCCTTCGTTGTGCAAGGAGCGGTCTTCCTATTAGGTGTCGATCAGCTTGAAAAGCTCTTCAACGCCCGTTCATCAAGAAAATCAGTAAAAGGGGCTGCAAAATCAACATGACAGACTATACGTTTCCTGTGATTATTGGTGTCATCTTTGGGATGGCGGCCAGACTTTACATGCTAAGAACCGATTACCGGCAATACCCTACGTATATTCATGGACAAGTGATTCACATTGCGCTTGGTTTTATTGCGTCAGGATTAGGTGCGATCATTATGCCTGCGCTGATTCAGGAGGAATTTACGGCGATCACCTTTCTCACTTTGGCAGCCACGCAATTTCGCGATGTCAGAAATATGGAAAGAAATACGTTAACCCAAATGGATTCGTACGAGCTTGTCTCACGAGGCAGTACATATATAGAAGGCATTGCCATTGCCTTTGAAAGTCGAAATTATATTGCGATTCTCACTGCACTTATTACAACGACAGCCTGTATTTTCTTCTCGCTTGTTGTTGGAACAGTGGTCGGTATTCTTTGTTTTTTCATGGCAAAGCTATTAATGTCAGGCAGTCAATTAAAGGATATCGTCAATATTCAAAAAGGGGAACTTCGCTTTGATGGGGCAGGGCTTTATGTGAATGATATATACATTATGAATATCGGGCTGCCTGAAAAGCAAAAGCTCATCTTAGAGCATGGGATGGGCTTTATTTTGACGCCGAAAAATTTCAACTCTGCTACAACGATTGCCAACCTTGGACAGCGGCAAGCCATTTTATTTGATTTATCGAACGTGCTTGGCGTGTATCGCGATTCTGGGGAACCATCGCTCTGTCCGCTCGCAAAACGTGATCTGAATAACGGCACACTTGGCGTGTTCATTTTACCGCAATGGTATCGTGAAGATTTGGCTGTCCGTGTATTAGAAGAGGTGCCTATTTTAGAAAATGCCATTCGAATGCCGACAGATTTCATTAAAAAGAAAGTGAGGTAATAGGGCATGGCGAACACCATTGAACAATTTATATTGGCTGTGGCGACAACAAATAAAGAGAGGGTCATTGGCGGAACAGCCGTTTTTTTCTGTGAAAATAAAGAAGAACTCGACATGTATGCCATGAATTTAGAGGCCATTTTAGATGGAATTGCACACGGCATTGGAGAAGATCTTTACTTGATTGTCAAACATTTTTAAGTTATTCATTGTGGTCTGATTAAAAATTGATATAATATATAAGTTGAACCCTTCATGTTTGAAGGGTTTATTTCATAAAACTGAATGAAAATTTTAAATCCCGGTTGAAACATGATGATGAACATATTGAATCGCGGCTGGATTGAAAGGAAGGGTACTATGGGTAAACCTGTCGTAGCCATTGTTGGAAGGCCCAACGTTGGAAAATCTACAATTTTTAATCGAATCGCAGGCGAAAGAATATCGATTGTAGAAGACACACCTGGTGTAACAAGAGATCGAATCTATAGCTCTGCTGAATGGTTAAATTATGACTTTAATTTAATAGATACTGGTGGAATTGATATTGGAGATGAGCCATTCTTGGCGCAAATTCGCCATCAGGCAGAAATCGCAATGGACGAAGCGGATGTCATTATCTTTATGGTGAATGGCCGAGATGGCGTGACATCTGCGGATGAAGAAGTCGCAAAAATTTTATATCGCACGAAAAAGCCAGTCGTACTTGCTGTCAATAAACTGGACAACCCTGAAATGAGAAGCGACGTGTATGACTTTTATGCGCTCGGATTTGGCGAGCCGTTTCCGATTTCTGGAACACACGGGTTAGGTCTTGGTGATCTGCTTGATGCAGTTGCAGAACATTTTAAAAATTTACCGGATACGCAATATGATGAAGAAGTTGTTCAGTTCTGCTTAATTGGCCGCCCGAATGTAGGGAAATCTTCATTAGTGAATGCCATGCTGGGAGAAGACCGCGTCATTGTCAGCAACATCGCTGGTACAACAAGAGATGCTGTCGATACGATGTTTACGTACAATCAGCGTGATTTTGTCATTGTTGATACAGCAGGTATGAGGAAAAAAGGGAAAGTATATGAAACAACAGAGAAATACAGTGTGCTTCGTGCATTAAAAGCCATTGATCGCTCTGATGTTGTCGCTGTTGTACTTGACGGCGAGGAAGGCATTATTGAGCAGGATAAACGAATTGCGGGCTATGCACACGAAGCTGGTAAAGCGGTTGTCATCATTGTGAACAAATGGGATGCTGTTGAAAAAGATGAGCGTACGATGAAGGAATTTGAGCAAAACATCCGTGAGCATTTTCAATTCCTTGATTATGCACCTGTCTTGTTTATGTCTGCTCTTACGAAAAAGAGAATTCATACATTAATGCCGTCGATTATCACAGCGAGCGAAAACCATGCAATGCGCGTTCAAACCAATATTTTAAATGATATCATCATGGATGCGGTGGCGATGAATCCAACGCCGACCCATAACGGACAGCGCCTCAAAATTTACTATGCAACACAGGTGGCCATTAAGCCTCCGTCCTTCGTTGTGTTTGTAAACGATCCAGAGCTTATGCACTTTTCTTATGAGCGTTTCCTAGAAAACCGCATTCGAGATGCATTTGGTTTTGAAGGAACACCAATTAAAATATTTGCGAGAGCGAGAAAATAAAAAGGGTGAGCAGGATGAAGAAAATTTCCGTACTTGGAGCAGGCAGCTGGGGAACAGCTCTTGCGCTTGTATTAGCTGATAATCATCATGATGTACACATGTGGGGACATAGACAAGAGCTCATTGATCAAATCAATGAGAAACATGAAAATCATGATTACTTGCCAAATGTCGAACTGCCAGCGTCTATTCAGGCGACAACCGATATGAAGCAGGCTTTAGAGGGGACAGAGGCGATTATTGTCGCTGTGCCAACAAAGGCCATTCGTGAGGTATTGAAGCAGGCAAATGAGCTGATTTCATCGAAGGTGCCGTTTGTCCATGTCAGTAAGGGAATCGAACCAGATACACTTCTTAGAATTTCTCAAATGATTGAACAAGAAGTCCCATCTGAGAAAAGAGAAGCTGTCGTTGTCCTATCAGGGCCAAGTCATGCAGAAGAAGTAGGTCTGCGTCATCCGACAACTGTTACTGTCTCATCAGAAAATATTGAAGCAGCTCAATTTGTTCAAGATTTGTTCATGAACAATCATTTTAGAGTGTACACCAACCCTGATGTGATTGGGGTAGAAATTGGCGGCGCATTGAAAAATATCATTGCTCTTGCGGCTGGTATCACAGACGGACTTGGATATGGTGACAATGCAAAAGCGGCGCTTATCACTAGAGGACTTGCTGAAATCGCACGTCTTGGCACAAAAATGGGAGGGAACCCCCTTACATTTGCCGGATTAACAGGTGTTGGCGATTTGATCGTGACATGTACAAGTGTTCATTCGCGTAACTGGCGCTGTGGGAATTTACTCGGTAAAGGATATAAGCTCGAAGAAGTGCTTGAAAAAATGGGGATGGTTGTCGAAGGCGTCCGCACAACAAAAGGCGCTTATCAGCTTTCTAAAGAATACAAGGTCAGCATGCCGATTACAGAGGCTCTTTACGGCGTCCTGTTTGAAGGGAAAAAGGTTGACGATGCTGTAGAATCTTTAATGGCACGTGTGAAAACACATGAGATGGAAGACCTTGTGAACATGTTTGAAAACCAAACAAAATAAATGGAAAGACTGAACTTAGGCATGTAGAGGATGCAAGAAGGGGAAGACTTGCATAACATAGCAATGAAGTTTGAATAGAGCTTTGCCTCTACAGAATGAGGAAAATAGTCGATCCAATGACTGAAGCAGAGTCCCCCTCTTTGCTTCAGTTTTTTTATGCGCTTTTTTCTGAATGATTGGAAAAATGATTGATATTTACCTTATTTTTGGTTTAGAATGAAATATAAACGCTTACAATTCGTTCGTTTTGAAGGGGGACAGGCACGATGAGTTTTGCTTTAATCAAGATGTGGTTTGCGCTTGGTTCAATGGGGCTCATGTTTTTAGCCGTAGTAACCATTTATTTCAGCAGGTTTAAGCTGAAAAGCAAATTTCTTAAAATAACGGCCTCTACCGTCGCATACAGCTTGATGCTGATATCAGGTATCATTGTGTTTTTAGTTGTCTTTAGCGGGCCGGTCAATGAATAAAGAAAAGGAAGAATGTGATGATCAAAGCAAAAGTCAGTGTCACGCTGTTAGCACTTATGTTATTAACAGGATGTCTGTATCCAGAAAATCGCAAAGCTGAGAACCGGGTGCCATACGAAGAGCAGCTGCAAAGTGTCCAGACAGCGATTGAGGAATTTCAAAAAGCAACAAATGGTCTTCTGCCTATAGAAACGAAAGAAGCAGACACGCCGGTTTATCAGAAATATGTCATCGACTTTAAGCGCTTGTCACCAAGATATTTACACGACGTACCGTCTACATCTTATGAAGGCGGGGGCGAATATATTTATGTCCTCACAGACGTCGAAAAGAAACCAACTGTGAAACTGCTTGATGTCAAAATGACGCAGACCATCAATGAATTACGTCTTAGGATCAAGATGTATCAAGATGAACATACATATCCGCCATACGGCAAAGTCGTATCAGACAATTTATATACGTTAAATGAAAAAAAATTAGGATTAAAATCGCCGCCTGCGGTCATGAGTCCTGTGACAGGGAATTCCCTCCCATTACTAATTTCATCAAACGGTGACATCTATGTGGACTATCGCAGTGATTTTGCTCATATTTTGAAGAATACGAAGCAAAAGCTGAAACCAGGTGAAAACATTCAAGATGTATATTGGCAGGAAACTCCGTTTGTACCCGCGTTTTCTGTCCCATATACCATCAACAAAAAAGGTGAGCCTGCCTTTTTAGAAAAAAAGACGTCATAAACAAGAATGAACCTTTTTCCTCTGCATATAAATGAGGAGAAAGGTTTTTTTATGGCTAAACATA
>NZ_LKCP01000066.1:0-37018 GCF_001518755.1 Bacillus sp. AM 13(2015)
CAGCGGCAGAGCTGCCGCTGGCTTTTGATTAATATCTGTTACGAAGCTCCCTTAATATAAAATCGTATACGAGATTGAGCTGCTGTTCCTTTGGATACAGCATAAATTCTTGTTTCTTAGGAAGACCTCCATCAAGACGATCTTGAAATTTCGTTCGGAGATATGCTGTTCGGTGCACCTGACTCTCAAATGATTTATATGAGACATCAAGTTTGATGGTTTGCTCATTTGTAAAGGTGACCACCGTGTCTCCGAGGGATGATTCCTGGAAGGTATGAATGTATTTGTGGGAGATCCAGCCGCACTGAGGACGGTTGGATGAATAGGTTGGGAAGAAATACAGATGGTTGGATGAGTCAATCACAATTGGGGGTTTGTGAGAAATTCCTGTTACTTCGTATGTTCCCGCCTTTCTGCCTGCATAGCTTGAGCCGAAGAATCTGCAGCTGCGTTCAATAATTTGCAGGGGCTTTAATTCAACATAAAAGCTTGTCTCTCTTTCGATGACTTTTGAATATACTCTTTTTCCTTCTTCAACTGAAAGGACCGCCATTGTTGTTTGATTAATGACGTATGAATCTAAAGGTGTTTCACTAATTCCTGACACTTCATTTCCTCCTGTGTTAATATTTGGTTATTTAAGATACTATTAATCTATCACCAACATATAAGAAACGACAGGATTTTTTCAAAATTTATTAAAATTCATCTTTTTATCATATTTTTTAGTCCATTCGATCTATCGAAAAGCTTTTTTTAAAGATATATCACATTCTGTCGATTGGACAAGTGATGTCGATTCTGCTCAAAAATAAATTGTCTAAAAATTATAAATTCTTGTTGATTTTTTCTCCGCCAATCCATATACTATAAAAAAGGCATCGGGGGGATTCTTTATGAAAGAGAAAAAAACGTATGCTGAGCTCATGAAGTCCCGCAACACCCAAAAAACCGAAGAAAACGGCGTCACCATTTTAGACATCTATATTCAAATGGTTTTAGATGAGGCGCTTTATAAACAGCGCTTAACCTTCCTAAGAGAAGAGATTGATAAGGCACTGGATCAGCGTGATGAAAAGCGATTCAATGACTTGTCAGCTCAATATGCAGAACACTGCTTACATCAATCATGATGATTTTACTTGCGGCAGAGAGACAGCAACTTGTCTCTTTACCGCAAGTTTTTTGTTTATCCATTTAAAATGGTTCCGCCATTCACATGGAGCATTTGTCCATTCATATAAGATGAATCTTCACTTGCTAAAAATAAATAACTCGGTGCAAGCTCTACTGGCTCACCAGGACGCTCCATTGGGACATTTCCACCAAATTCAGAGACTTCTTTTTCCGTAAAGGTTGATGGAATCAGCGGTGTCCAAATGGGACCCGGTGCTACCCCATTCACTCTAATCCCTTGTTTAATGAGCGATAAGGATAATGATCTCGTAAATGTGACGACCGCCCCTTTTGTAGATGAATAATCGATCAATGTTTCATGCCCTTTATAGGCGGTGACAGATGCTGTATTAATAATACTGCTTCCTTTTTTTAAATGAGGAAGAACAGCCTTTGTTAAATAAAACATCGCAAAAATATTCGTTTGAAACGTCCGAAGAAGCTGATGCGAGGTAATTTGCTCAATGCTTTTTTGCGGATGCTGTTCCCCGGCGTTATTCACCAAAATATCAATGGAACCAAACGCATCTTTTGTTTTTTTGACGACCTCATTTGAAAAAGCCTCATCCCCTAAATCACCTGCAATTAAGATGACACGGCCTCCCGCTTTCTCAATATAGTCCTTCGTCTCCTCGGCATCGCGATGTTCACTTAAGTAAACAATGGCGACATTGGCACCTTCCTTCGCAAATAAGACAGAGACTGCTCTTCCGATCCCGCTGTCTCCACCTGTCACAATGGCTGTTTTTCCTGCTAACTTTTTGTCCTGCACCTCACGATCAAAGACAGGTCTAGGGTTCATTTTATATTCAAGACCCGGCCGTTCATTTTGGTGCTGAGGCGGCAATGTTTTCTTCGGCTGCTTTGTTGACACGGTAGTCCACTCCTTCCTTTTATCTTGTTTATTTTTATGTGCTGGCTCCTTTTTTATGTATGACGCCCTTGTTTCCTTTCAGATGTATGATTTTCATTATTGTGGAAAAATTATACACAACAAGTTAAGTGGAGGCGACAACATGGAACAAGAACATAAAGGAATGGAAGAGGCAAAATCGTTATGGCTGTCGGACAGCCGGAAGCATTCTTTTTCTTCTGTCAATGAAGATCTCACAGCAGATGTGATCATTGTCGGCGGCGGTATTACCGGTATCGCTGCGGCCTTTGAAATGACAGAGCGAGGATTAGATGTGATCATCATTGATGCCGAACAATTGCTGCAAGGCACGACCGGACACACAACGGCTAAAATCACCTCACAGCATGATGTGTACTATTATGAGCTGATACAGCAGATTGGCATGCCAAAAGCACGTTTGTATGTAGAAGCAAACGAAAAAGCAAAAGACCTCATTCAAGCTCGTATCAAAGAGCACGACATCGATTGTCAGCTAGAGGTAAAAGATGCGTACCTTTATACAAAGGAAGAAAGCGGTGTAAAAAAGTTAAAGAAGGAATTAGATGCCTACAAACAGCTTGGTATTGACCGGGAATGGAAAACAGAGCTTCCTTTTGACGCTGACATCAAAGCAGCCCTTGCGATGACGAATCAGGCACAGTTTCATCCCCTTCATTATCTCAATGCGCTAATTGACAAGCTCCTCGAGCGAGGTGTACGTATCTTTGAACAAACAACCGCTATTGATGTAAAAGAAGGGAACCGGCCTGCTGTCGTCACAAAAAACGGACATCATCTGACAGGGCGCTACATCATTTCATGCTCACACTTTCCTTTTTATGATGGGAAAGGACTTTACTTCACCCGAATTCATCCAGAACAATCTTATGTCGTAGCAGCCAAAACGACAAAACCTCTCCCAGACGGGATGTACCTCGGAATTGATCAGCCTGCTCACTCATTAAGAACGGCAGAATGGCACGGCGCGGAAGTCGTTCTCATCGGAGGAGAAGGTCATAAAACAGGACAAGGCGGAGATGAATCCGCTCACTATGAAGGACTAGAAACGTTTGGAGAAGCCACCCTTGGAATTGAAGAAGTGCTGTATCGCTGGTCGACACACGATATGGTCACAATGGATCAAATCCCTTACATTGGCCGCCTGACCAAAAACCACCAGAATATCTTTGTAGCGACCGGCTTTAGAAAATGGGGCATGACCACAAGCCACGTAGCTGCTACTCTTATCGGTGATTTAATTGAAGGAAAATCGAATCCATACGAATCAATTTTTACGCCATCCAGACCTGTTACTGACTCTTTCGTCAAAGATTTCATAAAAGAAAATACCAACGTCGCTGCCAAGCTGATCAGTGGTAAATTCAAACGAACTGATCAAACAATCGATGATTTACAACCAGGCGAGGGCGGCATTATCTCGTATGAACATAAAAAGTGCGGCGCCTATAAATCAGAGGATGGAAATGTCTTTCTTGTCGATACCACGTGTACTCATCTAGGCTGCGAAGTCGCTTGGAATAATAGTGATCGCACTTGGGATTGCCCGTGTCACGGTTCACGTTTTTCTATTACTGGAGAAGTAGTAGAAGGCCCTGCTAAAAAACCACTAAAAAGGTCGTATAAAGAACAGTAAAATTTCACTCTTCCCCTTTAAAAAATCCAATATTATCCGATAAAAAACATAAAGTCTGATATTTGTGATGATTATGGGGGGACAAACAAATTGTTATTTAAAAAAGAACCGAAAAGAAAAAACACTGCTTTTTTCACAGAGCAGGATGATGGGATAAAACGAATCAATTTCTCGAACAATACGGACATCGCTAAACAAATCAAAATGATCGACCTGACGCAGCATGACCTATTGATATTAAAGCAGCTCAATTCAATTGTTCAGGATGATATTGCACATATCGTTGATAAATTTTATAAAAATTTAGAAGTCGAGTCTTCCTTGATGCATATCATTCAAGACAATAGTTCTGTCGATCGTTTGAAAAAAACACTCCGCATTCATATTAGCGAAATGTTTGCAGGTGTGATTGACGAAAACTATGTGGCAAAACGCATTAAAATTGCGCAAGTTCATTTACGGATTGGCCTCCAGCCTAAATGGTACATGGCCGCATTCCAAGACCTTCTGCTATCAATTATGGATTTATTTGCAAACCATATCCAAGATTTCAAAGAATATCAGACAGCAGTCAAAGCGACAACGAAAATTTTAAATTTAGAGCAGCAGCTTGTCCTAGATACATTCCAAAATGAATATTCTAAAATTCGTGATGAAGCAGAAGAGCAGCAGCAGGAGCTTCATACAAAAATCACGGAAACTTCAAATTCGCTTGCTTCTCTCTTCTCAAACACAACAAGTGCAGTTGACAAGCTTGTCTCAAAATCGGATGAGATGGCGGACATGTCACAAGCTGGAACACAAATTTCAGCACAGGTTGAAGAAAAATCAATCGGCGGTAAAAAAGAATTAGAAATTCAGCAAACACAAATGAATCAAATTGACGGCAGCATGACAAAAATTGAAACAGAAATTAAGCGCCTTGAAGAAATCGCTAAACAAATTGAACAAATCTTTGGGATCGTTACAGGTATTGCAGAGCAGACGAACTTGTTATCTTTAAATGCCTCAATCGAATCTGCACGAGCAGGTGAACACGGAAAAGGCTTTGCTGTCGTTGCAAACGAGGTGCGCAAATTATCAGAGGACACAAAGAAAACGGTTTCAACTGTATCTGAACTCGTTAACAATACCAATTCACAAATCGCCATTGTGTCCCAGCATATTGCGGACGTGAACTTACTTGTGACAGACAGTAAAGAAAAAATGACTCAAATCAATTCACTCTTTGATGATATCGTCAGCAGCATGAACTTAAGCAAAAACCAAAACGGAAAAATTGAAATTGACCTTCAGACCTTCCTTAACGAATTGAAGGAAGTCAAACAAACGGTGTCTCAAGTCGCAAGCTCCGTCGAATCCTTAACTAGCCTGACAAATCGCTAATACAGCCTTTTTTCTTCTGCTTTAGTATAATAGAAGAAAAGATAGAAAAGGCGGGATTTGATTGACAACAATTTGCCTAGTCAGACACGGGGAAACAGATTGGAATGCAGCGAAACGAATTCAAGGACGAACAGATATCCCTTTAAACGACAAAGGTAAATGGCAGGCTGAACAAACTGGACTTTACTTAAAGGATGTCCATTGGGATGTTGTCATTTCCAGTCCACTAACAAGGGCAAAAGAAACGGCACACTTGATTTTAAATCATGTCCATGCCCCACTTGTCATCATGGATGATTTCATTGAACGAGATTACGGTGACGCTGAAGGCATGTCGTTTGAGGAACGTTCAAAGCTGTTTCCAGATAAACAGTATCCCAATATGGAACCACTTGAGACGATTCAAAACCGAATGTTAGAAGGTATTGAGAAAGTTAGAGCCGCCTATCCAGATCAACATGTCTTGATCGTAGCTCACGGCGCTGCTATCCATGCTTTACTCACCACTTTGGCTGATGAACATATGGGTCTACAGAACACGAGACTTGTCAATGCTTGCTTAAATTATGTGGAATGGTCAGATGGTAAATGGAAGGTTCGTGATTACAATGTGGTCAGCCATTTAACTCAATCCACCCCTTCTTAAAGAGCCTGTTATCTTAGCAGGTTCTTTTTTATGACAAAAACAATGATAAAATAATATTTTTTTATATCGAAATTCGAAATAGATGCTAGACGATTCTACCTATTTTATGGCTTTTCGGGTATCGAATATTTAACCGGAAATAGATCATGAGAAAAAAAGCACACTCCCTTTTTAATAGATCATCGCTGAAATGATAGAATAAACATATTTTACCACCAGTTCCAAGTGACTTAATTCCCCAATTTTCGCTAGGACTTTCACAAAAATTCAGGTCTACTCTTATTTGCCTACTTCCCTTAAACTGAATATACAGAATAATCAAACGGATCATTCTATTAGACTACGGATGATTATTCTGAAATAAGAAAAAAGGGATGTGGAATGTGCGTGAAAAAGAAAAATGTGATGACAAGTGTTTTATTGGCTGTCCCTCTTCTGTTTTCAGCAGGGTTTGGAGGATCCATGGCAAATGCCGAGACGGTCTCCAAAACAGATAGTGAAAAAAGCTATATTGTTGGTTTTAAAGCCTCTGCCACCACAAACAGCTCTAAGAAACAAGCTGTCATTCAAAATGGTGGAAAACTAGAAAAACAATACCGCCTCATTAATGCTGCACAAGTGAAAATGTCCGAACAAGCCGCCAAAAAACTTGAACATGACCCTAGCATTGCTTACGTAGAAGAAGACCATAAAGCAGAAGCATATGCACAAACCGTCCCTTATGGAATCCCTCAAATCAAAGCTCCAGCTGTACACGCTCAAGGTTATAAAGGTGCTAATGTCAAAGTAGCTGTCCTTGATACTGGAATCCACGCTGCACACCCTGATTTAAATGTTGCAGGCGGTGCGAGCTTCGTCCCTTCAGAGCCAAATGCCACCCAAGACTTTCAATCACATGGAACTCACGTAGCTGGAACCATTGCTGCCCTTGATAACACAATTGGTGTACTCGGGGTCGCTCCAAGCGCTTCCCTATATGCTGTAAAAGTATTAGACCGTTATGGCGACGGACAATACAGCTGGATTATTAGCGGTATTGAATGGGCTGTAGCCAATAATATGGATGTCATCAATATGAGCTTAGGCGGACCAAGCGGTTCAACTGCGCTTAAAAATGCCGTCGATACAGCGAATAACCGTGGAGTCGTTGTTGTGGCAGCCGCAGGTAATTCTGGCTCTAGCGGCTCTAGCAGTACAGTTGGCTATCCAGCAAAATACGATTCTACAATTGCTGTTGCCAATGTAAACAGTAACAATGTCAGAAACTCATCTTCTAGCGCAGGTCCTGAATTAGATGTTTCTGCACCTGGTACTTCTATTTTAAGTACAGTGCCAAGCAGTGGATACACTTCTTATACTGGAACATCTATGGCGTCTCCTCATGTAGCAGGAGCAGCAGCGCTTATTCTTTCTAAAAACCCGAACCTAACAAATTCACAGGTTCGCCAGCGCTTAGAAAATACAGCGACACCGCTTGGTGACTCATTCTATTATGGAAAAGGGTTAATCAACGTTCAAGCGGCTTCTAACTAACCAAGTGTGATAAAAAAATCCGGCTGATCCAGCCGGATTTTTTTTATTACTGCTTTTTAGGCGGCTTCTCTTTTTCCGCCGCTTTTTCCATATCCATGATTCTCTCCATCATGGTTGGGTGTCCATAACGGAAAATCTTCACTAGAAACGGTGGATTCACCTGGGACAATCCTGATTTTGCAAGTTTTTGAAAAGACGTTACGCCCGCCTCCCCGTCTTTTGTCATGTTCACCGCATATTCATCGGCTGCCCGTTCTTGATGCCTTGACACTGCATTTGTAAAAGGTGAAGCTGCAAATGACAGCATCGATACGATGATTAAAAGAAGCGGAAGAGCAGCAATGTCGTGTGACACCTTCAGACGAAATGTGGCTGCCCCTTTTTGATAAAGATATAAATAAAGACGATCGATCGCAAATAATCCGGCCAATGACAGCACTAAATATCCTGCTAATCCAATATAAACATGTTTCATGACGTAATGTCCCATTTCATGCGCCATGATAAATAAAATTTCGCGGTCTTTCAGCTTTTGCAGTGTTGTGTCCCATAAGACAATACGCTTATTTTCACCAATTCCTGTGACATAAGCGTTCATCGTGTTCGTTTTCTCAGACATATTGACCTCATACACATGATCTGCCGGAATATGCGCTTTGTCTGCAAGCGTTAATATCTTCTTCTCAAGCGCTTGATCCTTTAGTGGATAAAAATTGTTATATAACGGATCAATGACGACCGGCTGTATAAAGAAGAGAAACAGCGTAACTGGGACTGTCAAACACCACGCATACAGCCACCAGCATTTTCTTCTCTTTTGAATCAGCCAAAAAAACACAATTGCACAAAGGGCAAGGAGCGGATATTGAATCCAAAAATCCAGTGTTTGATCTTTCAACCAGCTTGCCGTACTTTGTGCAGATACTCCGTAGTGTAAAGACAGCTGATAGCCAATCCACTTAATTGGGAATGAAATGAGCATTGTTAGAAGCGACAGCACAAACACGTACACAAGTTTGCTTAAAAACGTGAAACGAGCTGCTGCCAGGCTCCAGTCTGCTATTTTCCGTGAAAACCCTGAAATGAGCAAAAGGAAAAAGACATACCAATCTAATGGGATGGTTATGAAATACAGCAGGTTCCGTATGTTCGAGAAATTCTCGCTAATCGCAAGCTCATGACTTGTCATAAAAGTATGCGGATCTGCACTTGTCCCTTTTACGCTTTCAGGTACCGATGAATCCCCCATTAGAAACAAATATGAATAAATAAAAAGACCGTACAATATGTATGCTACCGTTGCAAGAGCTACCCATTTACGTACTCGCACAGGTCAGCCTCCTTTCCATTCCTCTCTCTATTCTAATCACTCTTTTTTTCGTTTAGAACCTGTCTCATGTGGCTCCATCATAGCATGCCCCATCTGAAAAAGCTTTCGCGAAAAAAATGATTATGCGACTCAAAAATCGGAGAAGCTACATGTATAACAGTGAGTTGGAGGATCAAAATGAAGAAAATCCTTGCAGGAGTTGTGATTTTGGGACTTTTATTCATCACCTTCTTTTATGTGTTCAGCCGGACGAGCGAAATCTTTGATGAAAATCGAGCAGAAAAATTGCTGCTCTCGCCAGCGAATGAATCCATCTCGTATGAAATAGATGATAAGGACACAGCAGAAGATCTAATTGAAGAATTAAATAAAGGCAGACAAACAAGCAATCATCTCAAGAAAAATTTAAAAAAGCCCGATTATATCGCCAAAGTGATGTTCGGACGAACAAACGGCACCACCTTTCAGCTTTGGACCGACCGATCACAAGTCGTTTTTTTAGTTGATGGAACGTATTATGAACTGAATCAAAAACAGTCGAAATCTTTTCAGAAACAGTTAAAAGAAGCCATTCAAAAGAGCTAAAATGATCTTTTTAGCCCTTTGTCTTCTTTCGGCGTGAGATGCGAGGATTTGTCTACATGCTAAGGGAGCCTCCTCATCAGAGACTCCCTTTTTTTATTTACTTTCTTCTGCTTGATACTTTTCCTTTAGCGCTCTTCTTAAAATTTTACCTGTTGTGTTTTTAGGAATATCATCTATGAAATGGATCGTTTGGGGCTGCTTATATTTCGCTAAATAGCGTGAACAATGTGTAATGATGTCTTCTTGATTGATGTGAGCATGTTTCTTAGGGGAAATGTAACAGACGACTGCCTCTCCTGTGTTTGGGTCTGGCACACCGATGACAACGGCTTCTGCTACAGCTTCATGTTGATAAAGTACCTCTTCTACTTCTCTTGGATACACATTATAACCGCCAACAAGAATCATATCCTTTTTCCGGTCGACAATATAAATATATCCTTCTTCGTCTCTTCTCGCCAAATCGCCAGTATACAGCCAGCCGTCTCTTAGTGCAGCTTCCGTATCTTCTGGCATTTGGTAATAGCCTTTCATGATGTTCGGCCCTTTTGCTATCAGCTCTCCGACTTCATTTGGACCGACTTCTTCTCCTAGTTCATTCACTATTTTATTCTTCACATTCATAATGTCAGTCCCGACAGAACCTGGTTTTCTTTTTCCGTCAAGAGGATTAAATGCAGTCACTGGTGACGCCTCTGATAATCCATAACCCTCAAGGACCGTAACACCGAACTTTTTCTCAAAGCCATGGAGTAAGGCAACAGGCATGGAGGCACCGCCTGATATACAGATCCTCACAGATGCCATCGCTTTATCATGCCCCTCCTGGCGGTACAAATAGTTATACATGGTGGGCACACCAACAAATAGCGTTGGCTTCTCTTTTTCCATCATGCGCAAAAGCTCTGAAGGGCTGAAATGCGGCAAGACATAAATCGTCGCACCATGAATCAACGGTGCATTCATGCAGACTGTTAAACAAAAAACATGGAACATTGGCAAAGCGGCAATGACCTTGTCCTTTTTATCAATCGATAAATACTCAGCGACATCTCTAGCATTTGAATAAAGGTTGAAATGAGTCAGCATTGCACCTTTTGGTTTTCCTGTCGTGCCAGATGTAAATAAAATAACAGCGGCATCATCTGGCTGAATGGAAGGATGTACATTCTCATTCGCAACACCTGACACAAGCTTTCCAAAGAAAACAAGTCGATCAGATACTTCCTTGAAGCTTGATCTGCACGCCGATTCATTTTCTGCACAAATGATGACTCTTTCAATGGACGGAAGCTGCTCATACACCTGCTCGTACACTGGCAGAAGCTGTTCAGGCGCCACAATACCTTTTACATCGCCTGTGATGAGCATATACCCAATTTCACTAGGTGTATATGTTGGGTTAATAGGTACTACGACAAGCCCTGCCTTTAATGCGCCAAAAAAAGAAATGACAAAATGCGGTGAATTTCCTAAAATAAGCGCGATATGATCCCCAGCTTGAAACCCTTCGTTGACTAATCCATCTGCAAAACGCTCGATACTTGTCATCAGCTCTCGATAGGTCCACTTCTTTCCTTCAAAGATCAGTGCGATATTTTCTCCCTTCGTCATCGCCGTCTGCTGAAGATTTTTGATCAAATCCATTCTCCCACCCCTTACATGTCATCAATGAATGAATGACCATTCATTTTATGGCCGAACATTCCTCCTTTCTATTATAATAGACAATCGAAAAAATCCACAAGATCAAATGTAAATCGCTTTCATTTCCTTCAATCAAAAAAGCACCGCTATCTCTAGCCGTGCTTTCACGCGATTAATAAATCAAATCAAGAAAATCCTCTTTTGATACATTGCCGAAATAGTGGCGCATATCCATATCTTCTAAGACGTCACTGATCGTTTTACGATCATATTGCTGCCCAATGAGCCGCTTCTCAATATCGGCAATATCCCCTACGCCAAAGAAATCACCAAAGATTTTGCAATCCTGGATCATCCCTTTTTTCACTTCTAATCGCAAATCAATGGAGCCTGCAGGGAATCTCTTAGAATGCTGTAAATTAAATTTCGGTGAACGGCCATAGTTCCATTCCCATTTTTGATAGCGATCTCGGGAAATCTCGTGAATCTTTTCCCAATCCTTTTCGGTCAGGCGATATTGAGGCACGTCCCCATTTGTATCAAAAATGTAGCTTAAAAGAATTTTTCTAAACTCTTCTGTTGTCATTTTTTGATCCATCAATTCACTGATATTGGCAACCCTGCTTCTAATCGATTTGATGCCTTTTGATTCAATCTTTTCTTTTTTCACATTTAAAGCCGAAACGACATGTTCAATTTCTGAATCAAATAGCAGCGTGCCATGGCTGAAAATACGTCCTCTTGTTGCAAACTGGGCATTTCCAGAAATTTTACGTCCATCTGCCATGATGTCATTTCTGCCGCTCAATTCAGCTTTAACACCTAGCTTTTCAAGCGCTTTGATGACTGGCTCTGTGAACTTCTTAAAGTTATGGAAGCTGTCCCCATCATCTTTTGTGATAAAGCTGAAGTTTAAGTTTCCTTTGTCATGGTAAACTGCACCACCGCCAGATAAGCGGCGCACGACTTTGATTCCGTTGTCTTCCACGTACTTCGTGTTGATTTCTTCTATTGTATTTTGGTTCTTTCCAATAATGATTGACGGCTGATTGATGTAAAACAGCAAATACGTTTCTTCTGGATCTAAATATTTTAAGCAATATTCTTCAATTGCCAAGTTAATCATTGGATCATAATGTTGTTCGTTATCGATAAACAGCATCTCTATCTTCCTTCCTTGTTCCATCTAAGCCCTGAATGGGCAAGCTGTATATTGCCAGTATATAACGCCTGTGCTTCATTGACTAGGTCTTTATGACGGCCAAAATGGGGCAGATGGGTGATGATGAGTTCCCCAACATTTGCTTCCTTTGCAATCTTCCCTACCTCTGTACTGTTCATATGTCCAGCACCTGATCCATCCTGTCCAGCGTAAAAATTGCTTTCGGCTATGAGCAGATCTGCTCCCTTGCTAAAAGGAATAAATGCCTCCTGATAGCTTGAGTCTGCTGTATACACGACCACAGCATCCTCTGCCTGAATTCTCATAGCATAGCATTCTGCCGGATGAACCGTTTTCAAAAAATCAATTTGAAATGGTCCAAGCTGAATCCCTTCTTCTGGCTGATAAGGCTTTGCCTTTGTATGTACATCATCAGAAAGCCGTCCAAACGCTTCTTGATCACCAGTATGTCCATAGATCGGAAGCGGGCCGCTGCTTTTTCCTAAATGATATCCCACTAGCTTCGCATATTGGAGTGGTCCGATATCTGCAATATGATCGTGGTGATAATGAGAAAGGAGAACAGCATCTAGTTCTTCTATATCAATGTATTGCTGAAGCTTTGAAAGAACACCGCTTCCGCAGTCTACAAGAAGCCTGAAGCCATTTGATTCAAAAAGGTAGCCTGATGTCGCTTCACCTGCTGCCGGAAACCCTCCATAGCATCCAATTACGGTTAATTTCATCGTCATTTTTCCCTCCTTTTCTAAAAATCCCCTTCTTACAATATACCCATTTTTCATGGAAAAAGCATTCTTCTTGCCTATTGTTACAAAACAGATTGACAATTATTAATCTGTTATAATACAATGATAGCAACAAAACGTATTGGAGGATGACAAATGCTAGGAAAAATCACAGAGTTTTTTAGAAATTTGCCTTCAAAGAAATGCACAAAATGTGGAAATGATTTAATGGAACAGCACGAGTGTTACGGTAATGAATGTGAGGAATGCTCACAAGTAAGTTATCTTAAATAAGGGAATAAATTGAATAAAAAAGCACTTTTCCCCTCCTCCGTCAGTTGGAGTCAAAAGTGCTTTTTATTTTTTCTGAAAAATAGGTAAAAAGGTAAAACCCTTGTCACAAAAGGGTTTTTTAGTATTTTTATATGATGAGTTTTAGTTCTGAAGACACTTTTTATTGACTAAAAACAATGAAGGAGGTTCTAAATATCTATTTTTTCTAACAATTTTGTATTTTCTTAATATAATTTTATCGTGGACGAACCTCTTTAATTTTAGTTATACTTTAATTCATATATTAAAACTTAATATGATGGGAATATTCCTTTAATGAATATGTTAGGGAGGAAATCTATGAAAAAATTAAAATTTGGATTGGCTACTCAAATCCTAATCGGTCTTATTCTCGGTGTCGTTGTTGGGGCAATCTTTTTCGGTAACCCAGGAGTCGAGACATACTTAAAACCAATTGGAGACTTCTTCTTAAGACTCATTAAGATGATTGTCATACCAATTGTCGTATCCAGCTTAATTTTAGGTGTTGCAGGTGCGGGTGATGGTAAAAAAGTAGGGAAACTTGGTTTTAGAACCATTCTTTATTTTGAAATTATCACAACATTTGCGATTATCCTTGGCCTTGTCCTAGCAAACTTTGTACAGCCTGGTGCAGGCGTTGACTTTGGAAATACGGAAAAACAAGATATTAGCCAGTATGTTGAAACGGAAAAAGAGCAAAGCAGCAAATCAGTTGCTGATACGTTCCTTCATATCGTTCCAACGAACTTCTTCCAATCATTGGCGGAAGGTGATTTGCTTGCGATTATTTTCTTCACTGTGCTGTTTGCACTTGGCGTTTCAGCGATTGGGGAACGCGGTAAACCAGTGCTCGCCTTCTTCGAGGGTGTATCACATGCCATGTTCCATGTCGTTAATGTTGTGATGAAAGCTGCACCATTTGGTGTATTCGCACTCATTGGTGTGACCGTATCAAAATTTGGTCTTGAATCTCTTATTTCATTAGGTAAGCTTGTAGGTCTTGTTTATTTTGCGCTCGCTCTCTTCCTTATCGTTGTATTCGGAATTATCGGAAAGATGATTGGCGTCAATATTTTCAGATTTCTTGCTTACATGAAAGACGAAATGCTTCTTGCCTTTAGTACATCCAGCTCTGAAACAGTTTTACCAAGAGTCATGGATAAAATGGAACGCATCGGATGTCCAAAAGGAATTGTTTCGTTCGTTATCCCAATCGGTTATACGTTTAACCTGGATGGCTCCGTCTTGTATCAAGCCATTGCTGCGCTTTTCCTTGCACAGGTATATGGCATTGACCTCACGATCGTCCAGCAGCTTACACTTGTTCTTGTACTGATGGTAACATCTAAAGGAATGGCTGCCGTTCCTGGTACTTCATTTGTTGTATTACTCGCGACATTAGGAACGATCGGTGTACCTGCTGAAGGTCTTGCATTTATTGCAGGTGTGGACCGTATCATGGATATGGCACGGACTGTTGTGAACTTAACAGGAAATGCACTTGCAGCTGTTGTGATGTCTAAATGGGAAGGGCAGTATGACCCTGAAAAAGGACATCGCGTGATGACAGGACAAGAGGTACCCGAGCCAACACAGCTTTCAAGCTAATGAAAAAGAACCCCATCTATCGGGGTTCTTTTTTTATGCTGTGATTAATGGTGATTGAACATAGTGATAAAGAAGATCTGCAGTATGGACAAGTGAATCTTCATGTGTTCTTTCAAAGGCATGCGAGGAATCTATACCAGGACCAATCAGTCCATGAATGATATCATGCCCTGCTCTAATGGCTGCTGATGCATCAGAGCCGTAATAAGGGTAAATATCAAGGCGGTAATCAATGTTGTGCTCTTCTGCTAATGCAGCTAAATGCTTGCGTAATCCATAGTGATAAGGGCCGCTCGAATCCTTTACACAAATCGATACACTGTATTCATCTGTTGACTGACCGTCACCAATCGCGCCCATATCTACAGCTAGATATTCCACCGTTTCTTCTGGAATATTCGAGTTCCCGCCGTAGCCAATTTCTTCATTATTAGAAATTAAGAAGTGCGTCGTATGCGGCAATGTGATATTTTCCTTTTGAATTCTGTGGATGAGCCGCAAAAGTAGCGCCACACTTGCCTTATCATCCAGATGTCTTGATTTAATAAAACCTGAAGACGTCACTTCCACTCTCGGATCAAATGAGATAAAGTCCCCTACTTGAATGCCAAGTGCTTTGACATCGTCTGCATCTTTCACCTTTTCATCGAGACGAATCTCCATATTTTCTTGGTTTCGTTTCGCTTTTCCAGCATCCGCATAGACGTGCACGGATGTTTGATGCATAAGAATGGTCCCTGTGTATGTATGGCCTGATGCTGTTTCAATTTCACAATATTCGCCTTCAATTGAGTTATACTGAAAGCCTCCAATAAGTGCTAGACGAAGCCGTCCATTTGATTTAATTTCCTTAACCATCGCACCGAGCGTATCGACATGCGCTGTCAGCATGCGATGTTCTTTGTCATCTGTTCCTTTAATGGTGGCAATTAATCCGCCTTTTCGATTTCGTTTTGTCTCAATGTTCAAATCTTGTAAAAAACGTTCAACAAAGCCGATCACTTTTTCTGTATTTCCTGATGGACTTGGGATTGATACAAGCTTTTGAATCAGCTGAACGGTTTCATTTACTTCAGTAGTCATTCGGCATTTCCTCCTTTGTCTGAAAGCAATTCCTTCCATGTATGCCTTTTTCAGCATCTCTTCTTAAAATATATCGCTTCAGGTTCGAGATGTCTAATTTCAAATGAAAAATCCTTCCTCTATTAAAGAGAAAGGATTCATGGATTAAACTTCGTCCTGTTTCATTTTTCTTACGTTCCAAGCAAAGTATGCTGTTGTTGCCGCCATCATGATGATCGCAACTGTACCAAGGATCGCTGCTTGGTGCCATAAATAGCTGTCATCACCGCTTGCAATGATCGTTCTAAATCCGTTGATTGTATACGTCATTGGAAGCAGACTGTGAATGACTTGGAAGAATTTCGGCACAAGCTCAAGCGGGAATGTACCAGCACTTGCTGCGAGCTGAAGAACCAAGATGATAACAGCAATGAAGCGTCCTGGGTTCCCCATTGTTGTCGCCAGCAGCTGAATGATCGCTAAGAATGTCAGACTGACGATAATCGCAAAGAGATAGAAGCGCCAGAGGCTTTCCACCTCAAGACCGAGCCCAAAGATGAGCAAGGAGCTTGCAATAACTGCTTGCAGGATACCGACAAAAAAGAGCACACTATATTTGCTGAAAAACCATTCAAACGCATTTCTAGGGCGTCCAGCAGGGTCTTTCATTGGGAAGACAACGGTGAGCATGAGAGCCCCTACAAAGAGTCCCATCGATAAAATATAAGGTGTGAGTCCTGTACCATAATTATCAATCTTTTTCGCTGTATCATTTTCTGTTTTCACGGGACTCGCAATCATATTGTAATTGTCTTGACCCGCATCAATTTCTCCTGTTTCATCAGCGGCGCTTTTTAATTTATCGGACAGCTTACCTGTTCCGCTCTTTAAATCTCCCAATCCTTTATCGAGTGATTTTGAGCCTTCAGCAAGCTTAGATGTGTTGCTTTGGATATTCGTTGAACCACTTTCCAGCTTATTTAACGCTGCGCTTAGCTGGCTTGAACCATTTGCAAGCTTATCTGCACCACTTTTCGCTGTATCAAGCTTTCCATTTGCTGTCTGTAGACCATCTTGTAATTGGCCTTGACCTGTTTGAAGCTTCAGTGCACCTTGATACAATTTATTCGTACCAGATGTCATTTGATCAATCGCATTTTGTATCGCGACTGTAGATGTGTACAGCTGTTCTGTTTTCTGTGGCAGCTGTTTGACTTGCTGCAGCTGAGCTTTTGCAGAAGCAACCGCAGATTGAACCTCACTTGCATCAGGCAGTTCCTGCAAGGCCGCTAAGCTTTGTTCAAGTCCAGACAGATCAGGGAGTTCGATTTTAGGCAGACTGTCAAGCTGATCCATTGCCGCCTTTTTCTCTTCATCTGTCATTGAGCTGTTTTGGATAATGCTTTTTACTTTAGCATCTCGATTCGATAACGCTTCTTTTAATGAAGCAAGTTTTGTACTAAACGTTTTTGCGTCTTTTTTCACCTGATCGAGTTTAGGCGCCATCTTTTCAAGATTCGCTAATTCTGGTGATGACAAGACTTTTTCTACTGCTTCAATTTTTTCTGAAAAGGATTGTGCTTTGTTGTTTAGCTGCTCAATGCCCGCTGTGAATTGCGGCATTTTAGAAGCGAGCTGCTGATGGCCTTCCCGGCTTGTGTTTAACCCTTCAGTCAATGTATCAATTCCTGAACCAAGCTCTCCAAATTTCTGATCGATGGTTTGATAGCCTGTTAAGAGCTGGCCAAGTCCGCTGTCAAGAGATTGTATCCCTGTGTTCAGTTCACCCATTTTACCAGCAAACTGATGAACACCTTCGCTATAGGTTAACGTTCCTTCAGCCAATTTTGCTAAATTGTCTTTTAACTTGTTACTGCCATCTTTTGCACTTTTTGTTCCGTCATCAATTTTCTTCGCACCATCGCTTGCTTGATCTAAGCCTTTTGCAATCGTTTTGAAGTTATCAAAAATGACCTCTGCGTAATTTTTTGTGACTTCCTTTGAAACCGAATCTTTTAATTTGATAATGGCATTATTCGCAATTTGTGACGCCGCATAGTTGGCGCCTGGATTCGTATAATATTTCAGATTCGATTTTTTTGGATGTTTATCAAGGACTGTACTTGCATTTTTCGAGAAATCCTTTGGTATTTCCACGACGAGATAATAATCCTCGTTATTTAATCCCTTCACTGCCTTTTCTTCACTGTCGACAAAATTCCATTTGAAATTATCGTTTTTCTTTAATTCCTTCACTAAATCATCGCCGACATGCAGTGTTTTCCCGTCATAATGACTGCCTTCGTCCAAGTTGACCACTGCTACAGGCAATTGATCGACTGTACCATATGGATCCCAGTACGCTTTTAAAAATACGCCACTGTAAATCAGCGGAATAAATAACACAGCGAAAATCGGGATCAGTAGTTTTTTGCTCGTCACAATGTCTTTCCATTGATTCCGAATTAAATTCATTGCTGTTTTCCTCCCATAGATGAATGACTAAATTTAGAATTTGGTCATTTGAACTTAAAAAAAATTATGTTGCGGCTAAAAGTCCTTTGAGTACATAAAGCTCCAGCGACTCGGCCACCTCTTCTTTTGTTAAAGGCTCGTATCGCTTTTCCCAATCAAAAATAAGTGCAATATATAGTTTCACCATCACAAATGCAGTCAATTCAGGATCACATGGCTTAATATCGCCTTTATCAATCGCTTCTTTTACTTTCGTTTTAACATAGCGAATGATCATTTGCTCCATCTTCTCAATCATTTCCTTGACCGCTGATGTGCCAAGCTCCGCATTTTCCTGAAAGATTTTGATTGTGAGCTGGTGGTTTTTTCGAAATTCCAATATTGCAAAGAGTGCTAAATGAAGGTTTTCAGAGAAACTTTTCTCCTCATCCATTGCTTCATCCGCAATTTTCTTCATCTCTATTAAAAGGGATGTGAAAATTTCATCGAACAGCTCTTCTTTGTTTTTGAAAAAGGTATAAATGGTTCCTTTTCCGACGTTGGCCAGCTTCGCCACAAGATCCATTGTGGTGGCTTTATACCCAAATTGAGTAAATGCCTTCGTAGCCCCGTCTAAAATCATTTGTCTCCTATCAACACTCATGATCTCACTCCCAAAATGACTATTTGAACGTTTTGGTCATTAAGTACAGAAAGTAATATACCACATCCTTTTCTCCGGATGCAACAACTTTGTTCACTTTTATGATTCACAACTCTTTTTGAATTATTCGAACACGAAAAACTCCCTTTCCTTGGTAGAAAAGGGAGTTTGTTTTATGAAAATAGATAAGATACAGCCTCTGAAATGGCCGCTTTTCCTTGATCAATACAATCAGGGATTCCGACACCTTCAAAAGCAGCACCTGTGATATAAACACCAGGATATGATTGCTTAAACGTTTCTCGCATGTTCGAAATGGCTTTCTGATGACCGACGTGATACTGCGGCATGCTCGTCTTCCAACGAGTCACTGTCGTCAGTTCTGGATCTGCTTTAATATCCATAATTTTCTTCAAATCCTCCAGCACAATGCTGACGATTTGATGGTCTGACTGTTCGACAATTGATTCGTCGCCAGCCTTCCCTACATAAGCACGCAATAGCGTTTTTCCTTTAGGAGCTGTATGCGGCCATTTTTTGTTCGTCCACGTACAGGCTGTAATAGAGAAATCACTGTTTCTTGAGATGACAAAACCAGTGCCGTCATATTCATTATGAACATCCTCTTCTTTAAAACCGAGTGCAACTGTTGCAACAGAAGTAGATGTCATATCATGCAAGTACTCAAGTCCCGCTTCTTTTGGAAACATGGAATAGATCGATTGATGCGGAGTTGTCACAATGGCTGAATCGGCAAAAAGCGTTTGACCGCTGTCTAATTGCACTCCATAGCCCCCATCAGTTTTTTCAATCTGCTTCACTTTTGTCCCTTTATAAACCGTTGTCAGCTTGAGCTTGCTTTCTACTGCTTCAACAAGCGCTTGCAGTCCTTGATTGATCGTTTGGAACTGCCCTTGTTTTTTCGCTGTCACTTGCTGCGCTTTCGCATGCTGCTGTGATTTTTTCATCCCAAGAATCAAACTGCGATGCTTTTGTTCTGTTTGATAAAACTGCGGGAAGGTGGACATTAAGCTGAGGCGGTCAATGTCACCTGCATAAATGCCTGATAGAAGAGGTTCGATTAAATTCTCAACTACTTCATCACCGACACGTCTTCTAAAAAATTCACCGAGCGACTGATCTTCTGTCTGCTTGCTTTTTGGCAGTACGAAATCCATTGCGGCTCTCGCTTTTCCTGCAACTGAAAAAAGACCGGTTGTGATGAATGGGCTGATTTGAGTTGGAATACCCATGACAGCGCCTTTTGGCATCGGGTGAAGGGTTTCATTGACTAGTACATATGCTTGCCCTGTTTCATTATTGACGAGCTGATCCGCGAGACCAACATCCTTCGCCAGCTGCGGTCCACTGACCTTTCTTTCTAAAAATGAATCAGGTCCACGTTCAATGATGTACCCGTCTTTATATAATGTTTGTATTTTTCCACCTAGCCTAGGGCTCGCTTCAATAAGAGATATTTGAATGGGAAGACCTTTTTCTTCGACTTCCTTTTCCAAATAGAAGGCGGCGGCTAAACCAGTGATGCCACCGCCAATGATGACAAGGTGTTTTTGATTGTCATGCATAGGATCGCCTTCTTTTATATAATTACTTGCTTTCGTCAAGCTTCTTTAATACGACAGTTGCGAGAGCATCAATAAATGCTGGTTTCGCATTTGGCATTTCTGGACGATAGTAGGCTGCACCGATTTCATCTGTCACGACTTTACATTCATAATCGTTGTCGTATAACACTTCAAGATGGTCAGCGACAAACCCAACAGGCACATATACGAACGTTTTATAGCCTTTTTGTTCGAATAGATCCCGTGTTAAGTCTTGAACATCTGGTCCAAGCCATGGATCAGGCGTGTTGCCTTCACTTTGCCAGCCAATTTCATAATGTTCAATTCCTGCACCTTCTGCAATCATTTTGGCAGATTGTGCGAGCTGATCAGGATATGGATCTCCTGCTGCAATAATTTTTTCAGGAAGACTGTGTGCAGACACAATGAGTACGGCTGATTCTCTTTCCTCTTCACTCATCGATGCATACGTATCCTTCACTTGTTTCACCCAATAGTCCACAAACTTCGGCTCATCGTACCAGCTTTCCACAGACGTAATCTTCAGATTGCCAAGCTTGTCTGCCTCATCTTGTGCACGCTTGTTATACGATTTCACGCTAAAGGTTGAAAAATGCGGGGCAAGAACAATACTCACTGCTTCTGTGATGCCGTCTTTGTGCATCTCTGCAACTGCATCCTCAATGAATGGTTCAATATGCTTTAAGCCAATGTAGACATGAAATTCAATGTCGTCTTGGATGTCGTTCAAATGATCACACAAACCATTTGCCTGCTGTTCTGTAATTTTTGATAAAGGAGATATACCGCCGATTGCCTTGTAGCGATCCTTCAAATCTTGCAGCATCTCTGGCTCCGGTTTTCTGCCTCTGCGGATATGTGTATAATAACGTTCAATATCTTCTTCTTTATATGGGGTGCCATATGCCATGACAAGAAGTCCCATTTTCTTTTTCTCCACAACCAACACTCCTTCAGATCATTTGAAATAGTTTAGATGGATGATTTTTTATATTTCGCTGAATAATCGTGAATAAAATCTGTCAGCTTCTTTAACGTATCTGGTGAAACATCAGGAAATACCCCATGACCTAAGTTAAAGATAAAGTGATCTGATTTCATTCCTTGATCTAAAATATCTTTTGCTCTTTCTTCAATGACTTCCCAAGGAGCAAGTAAGATGGTTGGATCAAGGTTCCCCTGTAACGTTTTTGTGAGCCCTTCTTTTCTCGCTTCATCTACACTCATACGCCAATCCAGTCCAACCACATCAAGCGGCAGATCGTGCCAGTCTTTCGCTAGATGGCTTGCACCAACTCCATACATGATCATTGGGACATTTTCAGACTTCAGCTCTGTGAAAATTCGCTGCATGACAGGCTTAATGAATGTCCGGTAATCTGCTGCATTTAAAGCGCCAACCCATGAGTCGAAAATTTGAAATGCACTGACCCCGGCTTTTACCTGCGCGCGTATGTACGTGATCGTCATATCAGCTAACTTGTTCATGAGCAGCATCCACGCCTCAGGATCACTGTACATCAGCGCCTTTGTTTTATGATAATTTTTAGATGGACCGCCTTCAATCATATAGCTTGCCATCGTAAATGGTGCGCCAGCAAAACCGATAAGTGGAACATTCAGCTGCTCCTTCGTTAAAAGCTGAATGGTATCAAGCACATATGGCAGGTCTTCTTCAGGATGAAGTTCCCCAAGACGTTCGATATCTGCTTTAGATCGAATCGGTGCATCAATCACAGGTCCAATTCCATTTTTAATTTCTACGTCCACTCCAATAGCCGGAAGCGGGGTCATAATATCTTTATATAAAATAGCAGCATCTACACCATATTGTTCTACAGGAAGTCTTGTTACATAAGCACATAACTCTGGCTGATGCGTAATTTCAAATAGCCCGTATTTTTCTTTAAGGGCACGATATTCAGGCTGTGAGCGTCCTGCCTGTCTCATATACCAAACTGGTACATGGTCTGTTTTTTCCCCTTTACACGCCTTTAAGAACGTGTCATTAAAAACCTTCGTTTTTCCCATTACCTTTCATTCCACCTTTCGCCTTACACTCTCTTTGCATAAGGCTCAAACACTGCTTTTACTATACCGCGTTTTCAAGGCACGGTATACTAAAGCGGCTCAATGTTCAAAAAATCGCCGAATATTAACGTCCAAAAGACTCTGGCTTGACATACGCACTGCCTTCGCCTTCTTCTTGTGTTTGGGTATTATATGGAACAACTTTATACTCTGCGTTTGAAAATACATTGGCATACGGCATTGTATAACTGCCCACGCCTGTCACTGTGTCGATCAGCGTCTCGCCTCCATTTCTCTTTTCATAGATGCGGTATTCAACGCGTTTATCCTCCTGCTTGTCCCAAGACAGCTCTAATGTAAATAATCCTTTGATTTTAAACGCATAGCGGGCTTCAAATCCTGATACTCCCTCTAAATGGATAGGAGATTGAAGCTCTTTTATTCCCTCTGGTTTTTCAAACGTTTCATTGGTGATTTGAGCTGCTGTTAAAATATCTTTAAACAGCTGCACTGGGTATTGACTGCCCCCAGTTAAATAGTGGCTGTTATCGGTTTTGTCATACCCCATCCAAATCGCACCCGTTGTACTAGGCGTATAACCGGCAAACCAAGCATCCTTTGTTGCACCTTTCACACCCGAATATGTGGTCGTCCCTGTTTTACCAGCTAAATCTCCAGCGTATGAACCGCTCTGGCTGTCCCGCCTTTGACAACTTGCTGAAGCATTCTTGTCATGTTCCATGCATTCTGCACGCTAAACACTCGTTCTTGCTTACCACGATTCTTTTCTACAGTTTCTCCTTCATCATTGGTGATCTTTTGAATAAAGAAAGGCTTTTTATATACGCCTTCATTGGCAAATGTATGGAAGGCTCCAGCGATCTGTAATGGCGAAACTCCTTTTTCTAAACCGCCAAGCGCAATAGCTAAGCCTTTATCAGAGATATCTATCCCCATTTTCTCGAGATATGACTTCGACGTATCAATGCCCAGCTGGCTTAACGTCCACACAGCAGCGGTATTTTTACTTTTCATGAGGGCTTCCATCATTGTGACCCGGCCCTCATACTGCCCATCGTAATTCTTAGGTGAGTAGCCGTCATAGCTTTTTTCTTTGTCTTCAAGCAGCGAATAAGGTCTGAATTTTTTCTCCTGCATTGCCGGACCGTACACCGCGATCGGCTTAAAAACAGATCCCGGCTGCCTAACAGCTGTCACCCTGTTATAGCCTCTCGCCTGATATTCTCGTCCTCCAATGGCTGCTTTCACTCCACCAGACTGGTTATCAATAAATACGGCGCTGCCTTCCGGAGAACCGCTTTTTCCCGGGAAATAACGGTTGTTCTTCATCGCATCATATGCAGTTTTTTGCAGATTCATATCAATCGGTACTTTAATGGTATAGCCGCCTTGAAGCAATTGTTCATGTGAAATGGCATACTCTGATTCTGCTTCTTTTATGATGAGATCAACATAGCTGTCCACCCAAGGTGTTTCTGATTTCTTTTTTAAATGAATGCCTAGTGTTCTCCCTTTTGCTTCTACCGTTTCTGTTGAAGACAAATATCCTTGTTCGTTCATTAAATTCAGGATGGTGTCCCGCCTTTGTTTATTTTTATCAGGGTGTAGAACAGGCGAATAAGTAGATGGTGCCTTTGGCATCGCAGCGAGAGTAGCACCTTCGCTGACCGTTAAATCTTTGACATCCTTACTAAAGTAATAATTGGCTGCTGCCTGAATACCATAAACACCATGGCCGAAGTAAAGCTGATTCAAATACATTTCAAGCAGCTTATCCTTGGAATAATCTCTTTCTAAATTAATGGCAATAATGACTTCTTTCGTTTTTCGAAGAAAGGTTTTGTCATTTGTGAGAAAAATATTTTTTGCGAGCTGCTGAGTAATTGTACTGCCGCCCTCTACCTTTCCTCCTGCTAATATATCTCGATAAACCGCCCTTGAAATAGACTGTGCATCAATTCCGTGATGCTCATAAAAACGCTTGTCCTCGACAGCCACAAAGGCTTTTGCTACTTTATCGGGCACCTCTTTTAACGACACAGGGTCCCGATTTTCTGAATACATGCTTGTGAGTTCTTTTCCATTCTGGTCAATGATTTTGGAGGAAGCGTGAAAAACAAGCTTCTTTTCATCTATGACATAATGTCCTAAAAATAAAATCGTCAGATAGCCAATAAATGAGAGTACGATTGTACTTCCTGCAATGACTAATGGAATGATTATCTTCTTTTTCTTCAAATTAGGTCACCTCATTCCTTTATACGGATAGTATGGGATGTATTGCTTCATAATATGTTTTATGGATTGACTGCCAAAGAATTATATATCATTCTTTTGTTATACTATCAAGCAGGAGGCGGTTTAGATGAATTTCTATATTACATATGGAACAGCAGATTTTTTGCATAAAATCGCAAAAAAACACCATCTGGAAAATCTGCTTTATATGGTCGGGAAAGAACAAGCAGCTCTTTTTCATGAAACGGAGGGTGAGACTGTATTTAAAGCCCCTCATGCCTATGATGTGATTTATGCGAAAGGCGAGCTTGTCCAATCTGGTTTCGTCACCTTGAATCATATCCCTGTTAAGCTTGAAAGCAGAGCACTCTTTGAATCCACCTTTCAGAAAAAGACGAACATCTCAGAACATCAGCGCGGCTTCCAAGCTATTCGCGTTTTAAGACCTCAAAAAGATGAAGAAGTTTATTTGATTTTGACACTTTGGGAATCAGAGGACTTATTTCAAGACTTTCAAGAATCAGAAGCATTCTTTCAGCCACACGAGGATACAGGCTCCATTTTCTCTCGTCCGGCTTACCTCACATCCTACCATGCCGTCACAGACAATTAAGGAAGTGCTGCTCTCAGCACTTCTTTTTTCATGAAAAAAAGCCCAATCGCTGGGCTCTTCATTTTATGAGCTTGATTTCAGCTCGTACCGATGAATGATCGGCTGAAGCACATAGAAATTCAGCAATATCCAACCCAATAAGACCGGCCATTTCAACATAGGTGAAGCACCTTTCAATTGAACGAGCAGCACCAATAGCGGAATCAAACAGATCATGAAAAAACTCATTTTTGAGACAAACGTTTCTTTGATTTGATGCCGGCAGCTTGGACACATCATCATTTTCGTATGTGATAAATGAAACTTTTCGACGAAAGAAAATGTTTTTGAACAATTTGGACAGCTTCCCAACGCTACTCCTCCCTTTCCCTGCTTCATATCAACTTCGACTTTTATGCAAAATGACCTTTTGATACTGACCACGAAATCCTCTTCTGTTGAAAGATTCTAACAATTACCATACAATCAGTAAAAGAGCATGAAGGAGGTTTTCGATTCAATGACAATATCCACTTTACAGAAAAGCATCAATGAACGTCTTGATGAACATTATGAGGAAATGGTTGAAATTAGACGCCATCTCCATATGAATCCTGAACTTTCTTTTCAGGAAGAAGAAACAGCCGCTTTCATCGCCAGCTACTATGATACATTACAAATCCCTACGCGTACTCAGGTGGGCGGTCATGGCGTACTCGCTTTTATCGAAGGAGCTTCTCCGGGGCCAACCATTGCCCTCAGAGCTGATTTTGATGCACTTCCCATCCACGATGAAAAAGATGTACCTTACAAATCAACAAAACCTGGAGTGATGCATGCGTGCGGTCACGATGGGCATACTGCGACACTTCTTGTATTAGCAAAAGTTTTGCATACACATCGTGACCAATTAAAAGGAAAGCTCGTCCTCATTCATCAGCATGCGGAAGAATATGCTCCCGGCGGTGCAAAACCAATGATTGAAGCCGGCTGTTTAGACGGTGTCGATGTGATATTTGGTACGCACCTTTGGTCTTCAGAGCCTTGTGGCACGATTCTTTATAAAAGCGGAAACTTTATGGCAGCCGCCGATCGTTTCTCTATTCAAGTCCAAGGGAAAGGCGGACACGGTGCCCAGCCTCATTTAACAAAAGATGCCGTACTCATCGGTTCACAAATCGTCGCAAACCTGCAGCAAGTCGTTGCCCGTAAAGTCAATCCGATTGATTCTGCTGTAGTGTCTGTTGGAGGTTTTGTCGCAGAGAATGCCTTTAATGTCATTGCAGATTCAGCTGTTTTAACTGGTACTGCACGATCCTTTGAAGAAAGTGCACGGCATATCATCGAACGAGAAATTGAACAGGTGGTAAAAGGGGTGTGCCAGATGCATGATGCTTCCTACACATATGAATATGTGAGAGGATATCCAGCTGTCAAAAACCACCCGAAGCCTACTGAATATATTGCGGACGTCGCAGAACAGACGGAAGGTGTAACAGAAGTAAAAGAAGCGGAAACCCAAATGGGCGGAGAAGACTTTGCTTACTACCTTCAGCATGTCCCTGGCACCTTCTTCTACACAGGCGCCATGCCGGAAAACAGCCAGAATGTGTATCCACATCATCATCCAAAGTTCGATATCAACGAAAAAGCAATGCCTGTCGCAGCAAAGGTACTCGCTAACGCCGTTCTTTCCTACAATGAATAAAAAAAAGCCGCTGTCCTCAGCGGTTTCAGCGTGTAGACAAACCCTCGCATTCGGTTTCAGGTCTGCGCTCCGGTGCTCACGAATGTCCAATTCGCTCCGTTCCGCTGCTCGTCCTTCCTAGACTGAAAAGGTTTTTTCTATCACGCTGTGCTGAAAAGAAGACAAAGGGCTAAAATAAAAATTATTTTAGCCCTTTGTCAACAATCTGAAGCCGCTGTCCTCAGCGGCTTTTCTAATTCATATCTTTCAATATTCGCAAGTGAAATACATGGCGTGCGACCTCTCCGAGCTGTCCTGTCAGCTGATGATTTGCCACGCCGCCAACAGCGGCTCCGACGACCGGCATTAATTGAAACAGCTTCACAAGATCAATGTAATCTCGATACTCCTGCTGAAAGCTGTACCAATCCATTTCCTCTCGGCTCGTTTCCCAATCATCTATGATCTTCATCATTTTTTGACGATGTGCACTGCTGGAAAAAGCGAGTTGAAATATACAGAGCAAAAAGAGTCTTTCTTCCTTTTGAGATAAATCAAAGCCGTAAATACACGCCAGCTCATAAAGGCATTTCATCTTTATGCTCAGCAGCAGCGGAAAGTCTGCCATTCCAAGGAATAAACCGCCTGCACCTGTTCCAATCCCTTCGACGGCAGCCGCCTTCTGGTAATACTTCACTTTATCCTTTGCCAGTTCATTTCGTTCTACAAGAGATAATTGTTCATCAATCACTGAAAATGAAGTGAAGTGTGATCCTGATACGGTGGATTCAACCATTGTTTTGACTGCACTTGTGATGACTTGATGAAACCTGGCAGGAATTCGGCGGTTCACCTGCTGCTGAACTCCTTTTGAAAACCGTTCGATCTTTGAAGGTTTTCTTAAAAAACGTGTTTGAAAAAGAATGGCTTCTTCATACAACTCCCGTTCAGCTGCATTCATCCGGTCCCCTCCTAGATGTCATCATACGCGCGTTGTAAATCCACTTATCTCATCTTTTTTAACCTGCTCTGTACGTAAGGCTTAAAGAGGACAAGCACAAATGCTAAAGAAATGAGAAAGGCAAGTCCGCTTCCCTGCCAGCCTCCTGCTGGAAGTACTGCACAGCTCAGCAATATCGATTGGATGATGAGCACATTACGGACGAGAACAAAAAAGCTTCGATCCTTTTCTTTTTGAGAAACTGGATAAAGTGCCTGTAATGAAAGATGAGCAAAGTGCTTCGTTAAAGGCACAAGCTGTACACCTGTGATAAATACTGTGAACAAGACAAGCAACGCACCCACCCAGCCTGCTGCACCTGTATACAAAATAATCAGGACAAACACGGCCGTTAATCTAAACACCAGACCAAAATAGTCATTTGAGCGTACAAACGCCCTCACATACATATAAGAAAAAGTTTTACGCTGATCGTAAGGAACAAACTTCAACATCCAGTCCATGTATGCTCTTCTTTTCACCTGTTTCTTTAAGTGAGGCACATCGGTGAATAAGTTTGCCAAACGATAAAAGCGCTGCTTCCGTTTTAATTCATCAGAAATATGCAGTTCCCATTGAAAAGGCTGTTTTTTCACTGCATTTGTTAAGTAGACGAGATAGACACCGTAGATAAGATAAAAAACGATTGCAATCACATAGGCTGCCTGTAAGACGGTGTAGATCAACATCATATTTAATAGAAAACGAAGGGCTGCATCGAGCCATCTCACATGTTTTCCTTGAAAATAAGTCATTCTCCATTGAATGGCTGTATTCAAACCCTTTATCAAAATCATTTGCGCCAGTATCAGCACATACCCCGTGATGCCTCCTGAAGACACTGCCGAATAAAGCGGAAGTGCGACAATGGATACAGCAATGAGAGGAAATAGCTGAGAAATGAAGCTAAAGTTAAAAGCTTGTTTTAAGTAAGGCTCCATCTTCCCTTCTAAAGGAAGTAAAAACACGAGATCGGCTTCTTTAATTAACGTACGTACGTATGAGCTTGTAAGTACTAACGAGAAAACAACTGCCATCACCCAGTAGGATGGGAAGTGAGCCGGAATCTGTTTGAGCCAGCTGCTGTACCAGCTTGCTCCGCCTGCAAGGAAAAAAATGAGCACAATGACAAGATGATCGTTGAACATGTATTTTAAGTATTTTCTTGTTTCTTGTATGTGTTCCTCTAATCTTGATTTCCAAATAGTAAGCGTTGTTTTACTCATAGTTTTCTTCCTTTGTTAATTCCAAATAAAGATCATCGAGTGTCGCATCTCTCATATTGAACTGTTCTCTCAGCTCTGCCAGTGTTCCTTTCGCTCTGATTTCCCCTTCGTGCAAAATAATAAAGGAATCACAATAGCGCTCAGCTGTCGCTAAAATATGCGTTGACATCAGGACACTAGCGCCGCTTTTCTTCGCAGCATTCATCCGTTCAAGCAGTGCATTGATCGCAAGAGGATCAAGCCCTAAAAACGGTTCATCGATGATATACAGCTCTGGTTCCACAAGGAATGCACACATAATCATGACCTTCTGCTTCATTCCTTTTGAAAAATGAGCAGGGAACCATTTCAGCCGTTTCTCCATCCGAAATTCTTTCAGCAACGACGGCAGCCGTTCGTCTAATTGTTCCTTCGATAGACCGTAAGCCATCGCTGTCAGCTCTAAATGCTCTTTTAACGTTAATTCTTCATATAAAACAGGTGTCTCAGGAATAAATGTAAATTGTGAACGATACGCCTCTTGGTCGTCTTGAAGGGTTCGTCCATTCAATTCAATGACACCTTTATGCGGTTTCATAAGCCCGATAATATGGCGGATGGTTGTACTTTTTCCCGCCCCGTTTAAACCAATGAGACCAACGATTTGATTTCTTTCTAATTCAAATGAAATATTTTTTAGAACGGGATTCTTCGTATATCCACCCGTTACATCTTTTACAGTGAGAAGGGACATGAATTCGTTCCTTTCTTTCTTTTTTCCTTTATAGTAACAAAAACGAATGATAATTTGAAATGTTTACCTATAGACGAGTCATGAATAAAAAATAGGCGCTATGGTCATCATAATGTATGTAGAAGAAATGAACTTGATGACCAATAAGTAAATGAGGTGTTTGTTAAAGGCAAAGAACCGCATGACAAGTTGGTTTTTCATCTAAAAACCTTAGCTTCTGTTTTGCTTCACTGATTCTTGATTTTTGTGTCCTATACAATATGTATACGACAAACCAAAACGTCAAATGAGGTGTTTACGGCAGAAATAGCAGGCATATGAATTCTTTATTTCAGTAAATAGAGAATTCAAAAGGCATATCGAATGAAAGCATCAGCATTTCTTCTGCAGGAGCAGGATGAGCGACCAAAGGAGTTCGCTTGTCCTGTTTTCTTTTTTGCTTCTTTTTGTGATACGATAAAGGAAAAATAATGAGGAGTGACATGGCGTGAGCGACTGCATTTTTTGCAAGATCATTGATGGAGACATTCCATGTGCAAAAGTATATGAAGACGAGCATGTATTGGCTTTTCTTGATATCAGCCAAGTAACAAAAGGACATACCCTTGTAATCCCGAAAATACATAAAGAAAATATCTATGAGATGACACCAGAAGTGTCTAACCACTACTTCCAAGCGATTCCGAAAATTGCAAGGGCGATCAAACAGGAATTTGAACCAATCGGGTTAAACCTCCTGAACAACAACGGTGAAAAAGCTGGTCAATCGGTGTTCCATTACCATATGCATATCATTCCGCGCTACGGCAAAGGTGATGGCTTTGGTGCCGTATGGAAATCACATCAAGATCAATACACGTCAGAGGATTTAAAAGACATTTCTTCTGCCATCCACACGCGGCTTACCTCATCTTAACAGATGAGGTTTTTCTTATTTTTGCCCCTTATCATCGCTTTCACCTCTTAATAGTAAGATATTTTGAACGATTCAAATTTTTTGTCCAAATGCTTCAAATTTGTGATAGGATGGTTTTATCTTTTGATCCATTAACGCGAGAAATAGGGAGAGATTGTGATGAAGCGAACGACAAATTTTAATGCTGGTCCTGCGGCACTGCCGCTAGAAGTGCTTCAAAAAGCACAGGAAGAACTTGTTGATTTTAAACAAACTGGGATGTCTGTGATGGAGCTTTCTCATCGCAGCGGTGAATATGAAGAGGTCCACAATAAAGCAAAAGCGCTTTTGGTGGAACTGATGGACATTCCAGAGGATTATGAAGTCCTCTTTTTACAAGGCGGAGCTAGTCTTCAATTTGCGATGATTCCTATGAACTTCTTACATGAAGGCGAAACAGCTCATTTCATTCAAACAGGCGCATGGTCAGAAAAAGCATTGTCAGAAGCAAAAGGGTTTGGTCAGACATCTGTCTTTGCTTCAAGTGAAGATGACAACTACTCATATATTCCAGAAGTAGATGCTTCCGGTTTAACAGATGGTGCTTACTTACACATCACATCGAACAATACGATCTTCGGCACTCAGTGGAAAACGTTCCCGAACACGTCACTCCCGCTCATTGCGGATATGTCCAGTGATATTCTCAGTAAAAAAATAGACGTTTCTTCATTTGATTTCATCTATGCCGGGGCACAAAAAAACCTAGGTCCATCAGGTATCACGATTGTGATTGCGCGCAAACGTTTATTAGAGAAAGAGAAAAGCAGCACACCAAAAATATTAAAATATTCGACACACGCAAAAGCTAACTCTCTTTATCACACACCACCGACTTTTGCGATTTATATGCTGTCGCTTGTCCTTGAGCATGTTAAACAAGCTGGCGGTGTAGAAGCAGCGGAAAAACGCAATGAACAAAAAGCAGGCATTCTCTACGATACAATTGATCAAAGCGGCGGTTTTTATCAAGGACATGCGCGTGCTGACAGCCGTTCTCATATGAATGTCACCTTTACTCTTCGCGATGATGCACTTACTTCTTCCTTTGTGGAAAAAGCAAAGCAAGAGCAAATGGTTGGACTTGCCGGCCACCGTTCTGTCGGTGGATGCAGAGCATCTATTTACAATGCGGTCTCAATTGAAGACTGCCAAAAGCTTGCGGACTTTATGAAAAAGTTCCAGCAAGAAAATGAGTAAAAAGGCTTTTCTATAGGGAAATAAATTTGTTATAATAACGAGAAATATAAAGTCATGACTCTTGCAATAAATGATGAGCCATATTATTGGAGAGTCCTATAAGAGCTTAGCAGAGGAGAGCATAGAAATGAAAACAAAAGAATTAGTGATTATGTCATTGCTTGCAGCAATGGGAGCTGTTTTGCATACGATTTTCCCGCCCATCTTTTTCGGAATGAAACCTGATATGATGCTGGTCATGATGTTTTTAAGCATCATCCTTTTCCCAAAGGTTCAGCATGTCGTCGTGATTGCGATAGTGACTGGTGTCATTTCTGCATTAACAACGGGATTCCCAGGCGGACAAATTCCGAATATGATTGATAAGCCAGTGACAGCCTTTATCTTCCTAGCCCTTTTCTTATCTTGCTCGAAGATAAAGAACAAAGTGGTGCTGACCGCTGTGTTAACTGCGATTGGAACCATCGTATCCGGCGTGATTTTCTTATCTGCCGCTTTACTGATCACTGGACTGCCAGCTGCATTACCGGCACTTCTTGTGGGCGTCGTCCTGCCAGCAGCCGTGATTAATACCATCGCTATGGTATTTGTCTTCCCAATTGCTCAGTCCATTCTGAGACGTGCAAGAATGATAGAAGTTGCTTAACGAATAACCGAACCTCTTCATGATAGATGAAGAGGTTTTTTTCATGCTTTTATAAAAGAAAAAGGGTCAGCAGCAAAATGAGGAGCGAAATCCCTGCACCTGCCGCACACACAAGTGCTTTTTGCTTTAAGACATGTTTTGGCGGATAAGACCCTGCATACCCAAGCTGTCTTGCATAATGAATAGAACCACCTGTAAAAACGATGACGATACACATAAAAACGAACAGAAAGACAGACAACCTTCTCCCCTCCCTTTTCTTCAAAAGTATGCTAAAATAAAGCAAGCTATGTATGGAAGTTCAATGAAGCTGATCGTCAGCTCAGAGAGAACATGCGAATGTGTAAAATTTGACTAGAGGTGATTTGAATGGCTAGTGGACGTTCTTTATTAACAGGATTATTTGTAGGCGGTCTCCTCGGAGGTGCGGCAGTGCTCCTGACGACTCCCTCTTCTGGCAGAGATGTGCGCGGAAAAGTGAAAGACGGCTATGACAAATTAGAAGATACGCTGACAAAATTAAAAAGAGATGGACAAGCTTTAAAAGAGCAAATTGTGGAAACAGCAAAAGAAAGCGCAGAGGTGATTAAAGAAGTCGGATCTGAATTGCAAACATCGATTCAGCAATGGCGCGAAGAAATCAAACCTCATCAGCAGGACTTACAAAAGGAAATTCAGGAAATTGAGGAAAAGCTCAAACAACTGGAGAAAACCTTACAAAACTAATATACTCACAAAAAAATATTCGTTTACAAAAGTGTGCGGGGTGCGTATCCCGCACTTTTTTTGTTGAAAAAAGGTTATTTTGTCAATGTTTTTCATGACTTTTAAAAATTCTTGAATTTTCAGCTTTATTAATCTTTATTTTATTGGCATAATAGAATTACAAGAAAAAGAGAAGTAGGTGAAATGGATGAATCATTCGGAACAGCCTTTCGATGTAAAAGAAGCACTTTTATTCAGTCAAAGAATGGCCCAATTGAGCAAAGCTCTTTGGAAATCCATTGAAAAGGACTGGCAGCAGTGGATCAAACCGTATAACCTAAATATCAATGAACATCATATTTTGTGGATTGCGTATCAATTAAAAGGAGCTTCAATATCAGAAATTGCAAAGTTTGGCGTCATGCATGTATCAACGGCGTTTAACTTCTCCAAGAAACTGGAGGAACGAGGATTTTTAAAATTTTCTAAAAAGTTAAACGATAAACGCAATACGTATATTGAACTAACGCCAAAAGGCGAAGAGACATTCCATAAACTACTCGAAGATTTTGACCCGGCACGAACTGGTATTGTCAAAGGCGCACAGCCGCTTCATGACATTTACGGAAAATTCCCTGAGATTTTAGAAATGATGTGCATCATCCGAAACATTTATGGTCAGGATTTCATGGAGATTTTTGAGAAATCGTTTTCAAACATTGAGAAGGACTTTTTGAATGAGCGAGGAAAAGTCACGAAAAAGACTGAGGAACTTGAAAACTCAGCTGAGGAAGCAGAAAAAGCGGCTAACACAAATCAAATTGTTTAATGATCTTTATAAATTCATTCATTAACGGCTGAAATAGTCCTTGATCATGCAAAGCAAATATCGTCTCATGAACATCCAGCTTTTCAATTAACTGTCCCGCAAAAAGCGCAAGGAGATCGTCAAACATGACGTAGCCTTGTGCTTTTTGCTTATCCATTTCCTCTGAAAGCTCAGCACAAATACGCTCAATTTCCTCTGCCTCTTCTTTCGATACACGCTGCCTGATCAATAACGCATAATATGGATAACGGCTCATATCGGTTGCCGTCAATAAAAGTTCCATATAATATTCAAGCTGGCTCATTCGTTCCTCAATACTCATGTACGTTCCCTCTTTCTCTTAGTCCTTCTATTTTAGCCGAAATTACTCATTGACGAAAGAGACGAACCTCCCCCTTCTGTTCTTTTTTCTTGAAAAATCCAAAGTTTCCTCTCTTTATTCCATTTGAAGGCAGCATTTTATTTTTTTTCATCAAAACCATTGATTTTTATCCTCAGGAAGAGTAAATTATCTTGAGATATTCAATTCGATTTTTAGATTGGAAGGATGAAAAATGAATTGTTGGAAGACCATTAATCTTGAAAAGGATTATGGTTATACGAGAATGATGATTTCTGCCATAAGTCTTGCTATCCTTTTTTTCATTATGGCATTTTTATGTTTTCAACTGACTCATCCTGAAACGAGGCTAAGCAGCCATAACGCACCGCTTTTTGCCGTGCTCTTACTTGTGACATTGCTTGTCCACCGTGTGGTTCACTTGATCCCAGTGATGAAAAATAAGAAAAAAATGACGCTATTTATGAAACGAAATTGCTGGCAGCGCGTGCCTAAGAAAGTGATGCTTTTTTCACTTCTCAGCCCGTTTTGTGTCATCTCACCGGTTTACTTTGTATTAGGCGTGGCGTTTCCCATGTACGCACACTATTTTATCATCATCGCAAGTATACATGCAGGCTATTGTTTGCCTGACTTTTTATTTGCATGGAAGCTGCTCAAAGCACCTAAATCCTGCATCATCGATCAAGCTCAAGACGAGTTTGATATTTTAGTTGACCAAACTTCCTCATCATGAGGTTTTTAAAGCCAACTTCTATCTTTTTCATAAAAAATTTGGTAATGTAGTATGGGAATAGCATAGAGAGGGGGGATCTCCGATAGTTTTATTTTACTTCATCGTCTTTGCCGCGTTTATTGTGTATTCAATAAACAGGCTTACTAATACATTATGCCTTGTCAGAGAGATTCCTGAAGAACGGCAAGATAAGGTGTTTCGCTTTATCAATGTATCAATACTGATCTTACTTATCTCATCATTTGTTGAAATTACCATTTCCATTTAAGATCAAAGCAAAAGCTGCCAATTTGAGGGCAGCTTTTTGTGTATATTTTAATTAGCAAATCCAAGATGCACCGATGATGATCAATAAGATGAATAATACGACGACTAGTGCAAAACCGCCAGCAAAGACTTCTCCTCCCATGTAAAAACACCTCCTGCCAGTTCTTCCTCTGTTCTAAGCTCAGTGTATGCAGAAAAATAAAAAGCGTTTAGGCACCTGTCATCGTTTGAAAAAAGAACCGCCCTCACGCACGGCAGGACGGCTCCCTTCTGTCACAGCGATTTAATTAATAAAGATATGCTGCACCAACGATGATCAGCAAAATGAATAGCACGACCAATAAAGCAAACCCATTAGAATATCCTGCTCCCATATAATTCAGCCTCCTTTTTGTGATCACTATATGTGTATGTCGCGCGCAATTTTTTGACTAGACGAATGCCCTTCCATTTGCATTTCTTTTTACAGCATGTCACAATATGTTATGATACAAGCAATGATAAATAAATTGGAAAGATTAGGAGTGTTTTTTGAATGAAAAAAATGGCTTTAGCAGCTGTAACAGCAGTAAGTGTTTTAACTCTTGGCGCATGCAGTAGCGGTGATAAAGATGTAATCGCAACAACAAAATCAGGAGATGTCACAAAAGGTGAACTTTATACAACTCTTAAGAAACAAGCAGGTGGAGATGCTCTAAACCTACTTGTTCAACAAAAGGTTCTTGCTGACAAATACAAAGTATCAGATAAAGAAATCGATAAGAAATTGGAAGAATATAAAAAGACACTTGGTGAAGATCGTTTAAAACAGCTTCAAGATGAATTCGGTAAAGATTACATCAAAGATCAAGTGAAATATGAGCTGCTGACTCAAAAGGCTGCCAAAGCTAACATCAAAATCACTGATAAAGAAGTCAAAGCGTATTACGATGACCTTAAAGGGAAAATCCGTGCAAGCCATATTTTAGTAGCTGATAAGAAAACAGCTGACGAAGTGGAAAAGAAATTAGATAAAGGTGAAAAATGGGATGCCCTTGTCTCTGAATATTCAACTGATACTGCTTCAGCTGCACAAGGCGGCGATGTAGGCTGGTTCGCAAAAGAAGGCCAAATGGACGAGAACTTCAGTAAGGCTGCTTTCAAACTAAAAGTAAATGAAATCAGCAAGCCAGTAAAATCCCAATTCGGCTATCATATCATTAAAAAGACCGAAGAACGCGGTAAATATGATGACATGAAAGCGGACTTGAAAAAAGAACTGCTTGACCAAAAACAGGCAGACACAAATGAAATCCAAAACATCTTAAACAAATTAGTAAAAGATGCTGATGTGAAAGTAAAA
>NZ_LKCP01000067.1:0-15537 GCF_001518755.1 Bacillus sp. AM 13(2015)
ATTCCAAGATGAAACGAAAGGAGAGGAAAACGGATGAATTTCACAGTTGTCAACCGCAACATTGAGACCGGAAGCATTAAAGTAGTCGGGGTATCGTCTTCTTCCTTATTTATCATCGGGGACACAGATCATGTACAATTATCCTCAATTTTCGATACACCGCCAGAATCTCTGATTATTGGCCCGTTTGTTCCTCTAGCACCTCGATAATGATCAAGCGCACATCTCAAGTGAAGTTCTCAAAGGTGAATTCTGTCGGGATTTCGAGTGTGGTTCAAATCGGTGATACTCAGGAGCTATGCCCGAAAGTCAAGGTGTTAGCTGTTCAACGAACCATTAGTTTGTTTTATGGCTATGAAGCAGAAAATTTAGATGCGAAAGAATTTGAAGTGTATTATGAGCCTATTCCATTGATGCTGCCAGAACGATCAGTGAGAACAGCCTTTTACCATGAAAAGCCTGTGATTAAAGTGTCTTCCATCCATGTAGAAGGGGTATCATCGTCCTCTGTCTATCAAATCGGCTCTACTTGTCGAATGAATGGCGTTGCGCGAGTGAAGCATATTAGGGAGCTATTTAGCAATGATGAAAGTCCGCAAAACTCACAAATGGACCTACCTGCGCATATGATGGTGATATGACTTCGAATAAAGGATGTCGATTATGCCAGCAATTGTCGGACCCATTTACATTAACTCTATTTCTGGAGGCGTCGTAAACGTCGGTGACTCATTCTACCTGTCGCCTAAAAGTTCGTCAAAATCTGCTTTAGGCTCTGGAGCGGGGAATACCGGAGATTTCTTGATATTAAATAATGGCATTAGCGCCACCAACTATGTGGATCCTGACTTAAACGATCAGAATATGGTAGGCAATGCATGAAGCAGCTCCTCTACACCCATTTCAAATAGAGGAGCGCTTTTTTATGCTTATTTCTTTCTGCGCTGTCTCGATTTTTTTGTTTTAACCAGCTTGCTTGCCGGCTGTTTCCGAATCCATTTGATGTACGAAGCAAGCTTTTCATCCTGCCTCAGTGCATCAATTGTGTTCAAACGTGCGGCAAGCTCCTGGTTTGTAAAAAGGGCATGTACTTGTTTATGACAAGGGATGCACAAGAAGGCAGTCGGTAAAAAAGCACCACCCTCTTCTCTTGGCGTTAAGTGATGTTCTGTGAGCAGGACATCTTGTCTTCCGCACAGCTCACATAATCCAATTGTTTGCTTTGCCACCGTGTCATCACCTCAATATTTACATTAATTCCATTGAGACTGTTGTCCCTTTCCCGCTTGGATCTGCTGGATGGACAATCAGTTTCTTCGGCAGCCGCATTTTCAATTCTTCCACATGGCTGATGACACCAACAGCTAAGTTTTGGGATTGTAATTTCTCTAATGCGGTAATGACCGTATCAAGCAAGTCTTGATCAAGGGTACCAAAGCCTTCATCAAGGAAAAAGAATTGCAGCGGAAACTCACCTCTCAGCTGAATCTGCGCTGAAAGAGCTAGTGCAAGCGCAAGCGACGTCAGGAAGGTTTCCCCGCCGGACAAGCTGGACACTGGACGTCTGACACCGCCATTTGCATCATCGCGCATGACAAAGCCGCCTTCTGAATCCACCTCAATCGCATATCTTTGTCTTGTCAAAATACCAAGACGGGCAGATGCATCACGACTGACACTTTCCAGCTGTTCTTCTGCTAAGAACTCAACAAATGTATTTCCTTTAAACACGGTTTGCAGCTTATCGAGCCGATCAATTTCTTGTTGCAGCTCCGCTAAGCGTTCATGAATACTTGCAAATCGCTGGTGATTTTCTTCCATCACACGCAGATGTTCATAAGCAGAGCCGCTCATCACTGTTGCTTCTTCTAATGCCTTTTCTGCCGCTTCTTTCCTCAGTTGAATATCAGTCCACTGCTCTTCATCTAGTGACTCATCTTTCAGCAGTTCAGAAATTCGCTTTAAGTTTGCAGCACATTGCTTTCTTTTATCCTCAAATTCATCAATTTCTTGTTTAACTGATTGACGTACTGCCTGATTCAGGAAAGCAAATTCAATCTCTTGAGGCTTATCAAAAGGAGAAGACCCCGATTCTTTATCCCATGCTGCTCGTGCTTCTTGTTTTCTTCGTTCAGCCTCTTGAAGCTGACGCTCACTGCTTGAAAAATAGCTTTGTGCCTGACTAAAGAGCTCCTGCGCATGCTGTAATTGCTTGTACGATTGCTGTTCCATTTCATTGAGACGAGCAAGCGTGTGTTCAACCTCGATCAGTTCTTCAGAAATGGAGACAGCTTTTAATGGATATCGCCCTAAATCTGTTTCATATTGATGAATGAGCTTTTGCTGACTTTCCAGCTGATGCGCTAGTTTATCAAGTTCCTTCTCCACATCGTATATGACTGTTTGCAGCTGTTCTTTTGCCTGCTGTTTTTCTTCTAAAAATGAAATGCTTTTCTCAATCCGCTCTTTATAGCCTTCCGCTTGCTGGTCCTTTTCATCTATCTGCTTTTGCATTTCTTGTACTTGATGCAATGTAAAGTGCGGGAAGGCCTGTTCAAATTGAGATGTTTGCTCTGAAAGCTCAGATTGAAGCTCCTTGATCAGCCCGTCTAATTCTTCGATACGCTGCTGTTCAAATGTCATCTGATCTTTTATCTTGTTTATCTCTGCTGCTTGATCATGTGTTTCATCCATTAAACGAGCTCGTTTACGATCAACTTCTTGAATATCTTGTTTCAAGCCTTTCCATTCTTGCATGAGATACTGCAAGGACTCCGGATTTTGCACTGCTTCTACTGCTGCCGCAACTTCCGCACCTGGAGCTTTCTGAGATAAAAAGGCAAATTGTTTTACTAATTGATTAGCGTGCGTTTCCAATAGCTGCTTGGCGGCATACATGTCTCTTGTGTATTCCTCTGCCTGCTTAAGCTCTGTGTCCATCCGTTGAATCACTTCATCGATTTGTGCCACTGTTTCTTCATGGTCATTGTTTTCCAATGCCTTTGAGTCATGATGAACCGATCCACAAACAGGACATGGCTCACCATCTACAAGCTCTGCCGCTAATTCTTTTCTTAATTCCGCCGCCCTAACAGCATCACGCTGTTTTAATTTTTCGAGCTTCTGACTTTGTTCTCTTTTACTCCATTCTGTAAAAGCCCGTTCGAATTCACATACATAGAAATAGAGCTGTTCAATCGCTTGAAACGATTGGTCTATTTTTTCATGATGGTCTTTTTGCTGTTTTTGAAGCTTTTCAAATGCTGCTGCGGTCTGTGTTGATCGCTTTTTGAGCTCCTCCATCTTTTGTTCTTCCTTGTGTATGCTTTGATGTATTCTTTGAACATTTTCGCTTAATCGCAAAGCATCCTGTACACTTTTCCGTTCTTTTACAGAGACTTGTAATGGCTCCAGCTCACGCTTCAGCTGTGTTTGTTTTGCCAGTGCACGTTCTAACAATGATTGGAGATTGTCTGCTTCTTCTTTTTTTTGTAATAATTGCTGCGCTGTATTATTTTTTCTCTGTTCGATTGCCGTCTTTTCCTGAAGAGCCGCCTCTTTTTTTCGTTCAATTTCCTTTAGCTGAATCAGCTGCTCTTTCTTTTGGAGAAGTTCCGGCTCAGTTTCTATTTTCTTTTGTCTGGCTTGCTCATAGTTCTGCGTCATTTGATCATAGATCGTTCGTTGATGCAGAAGCTGATTTTCTGCTTCCTGCTTCTCTTTTAATGCTTGAGAAAGCTGATTTTCAGCCTTTGTTAATGCATCCGCATAGGGCTTTAATGCCTCTGCCTGCTCAGCAATATGAAGCTTGGCCCTTTTTTCTTCCATTGATGGTGCCAGTTGATTCAGATGGTTTAGTTCCGTCTCATAAGCTTCTTGTTCCTTTTGATACTGCCAAATTGTTTGCGCCTTTGTAAATGCAGTGAACGCCTCATCCCGCGCTTGTTTTTTCTCATGAAAAATAGCCTTTGCCTGCTCTGCCGCTTCCTTTGCCTTTGCGAGCGCCTCTGGACCAGCTTCACCTAAACCATTCAGCTCAGCAAGCAGTTCATTTTTTTGTCCATACTGATTCTGCGCCTTTGCACGCAAACGTTTGACGAGCTGATCCCCATACTTTTCCAGGTTAAACAAACGCTGAAGCATTTGTCGTCTATCGGCTCCTTTTAAGGAAAGAAATTCTGCAAACTTCCCTTGGGGCAAGACAACCGCACGCGTAAAATCATCGATGGTTAACCCGAGTAATTCCTCTATTTTACGATTGACCTCACTCGCTTTATCTGCAAGGACTGTCTGCGTATCACCAATTTCAATCAGACGGCATAGTGTCGTTCTGACTTTCATTTCATCCGCCCGCTTAAAAGCACGTTCGACTTTATAAGAAATATGGTGTTCCTTCTGCAAAGCGAACGTAAAGGAAACTGACAGTTTCTCTTCCGCTTGGTTCAAAATACCATGTGTATTATTTAACGCACGTTCCACCTTGCCATAGAGTGCAAGGGTCATCGCGTCTAATATGGACGATTTTCCGCTTCCTGTCGGTCCAAAAATGCCAAACACACCTGCATCACATAATGAGCTAAAGTCAATTGTTTGTTCTTCTCTGAAGCTATGAAGTCCTTTAATGGTTAGCGTAATCGGCTTCAAGTCGCTTCCTCCTCTTGCATTTCATTGGCGAGCTCCAAAAACAGCTTAACTGTCTTTTCATCAGGAAGTCCGCCGCCTGTCTGGCGCTCATAAAATTTCACGAACCGCTCTTCGATCGAGAGCTTTTCGATTTGCTTTTGTTCTTCCAATTGCTGCAATTCTTTAAACTTTGGTCTAATATGGACAAACCCGCTATGCTGCTTTCGGAGCTGATGGATCTCTTCTATAGAGAGCTGATCTGTTAAATGAATCTCTAAATCAATCCATGCCTGAAGATCCCGTTTTTCATCCAGCCACTCGTGTACTTGACTCAGTCCCTCAGTCGCCTTCCATTTCACAAGTGGTTTTCCGCTTGATAGCAACACTTCTTTCCAGCTTGCTTTTTCATTAGGTTTTGCTTCAACAATCGTGACTGATTTGGCATATCCTGATTCAGAAAAGCTGTAAGCAAGAGGTGACCCGGAATAGCGGGCGATCGTTTTGGCACGCTTGATGGTTTGCGGCCGGTGCAAATGACCAAGGGCCACATAGCAGGCTGCTTCTGGCAGACTTTCAGCCGCAACGGTATATGCACCGCCTACTTCAATCGGTCTTTCTGAATCTGTTTGACTTCCTCCTGCCACATAAATATGGCTCGTTGCGATATTGACCGTATCGGCTTGAAATTGAGTGCTTAAATGCTGGAATGCTTGCTGTATTTTTAAATTGTAATGATCACGAAGCACTTTTTCCTCAAATGTTTCAGCCAGTACCTCGTTTAGTCTCGCTTCAGACGGATAAGCGAGTGCTGCAATGGATAAACGCTCACTCGAAGAAGGAACATCGACACGAATAATGTCATTTGTCGGATATCCAATTAAATGAATCCCCTGATCATTTGTTAAAGGAGATGCGGCCGATAGTCGATCCGGATTATCATGGTTGCCTGAGATGACCACGACCTGACGTTTTCCTTTATCAGATAAGGCGGATAGACTTTCATAAAAAAGCTGCTCTGCTCTAGCAGGCGGATTCACTGTATCAAAGGCGTCTCCAGCCATGACAATGACATCAATGTGTTCGTCTCTTACGATTTGATACAGCTCATCTAAAAACTGTGCTTGCTCATCAAGCCGGCTTCGGCCTTCAAGGGTTTTTCCTAAATGCCAATCCGCCGTATGCAGAATCCTCATGTGATTCACCTCTCATTCCGATACATTTATAATGAAATTTCTAAATTCCCATCAAAGAAATAAAGAATTTTCTCCTCTAATGTTCTGTTTGTTAAACGTTCTACTGCTTTTGCATATAACGCTATTTGAGTTTCATAGCGCTTTTTCAATATAGGCACAGCTGCTTCAAGGCCGCCTGTAAATCTGCCTTGCACTCTATCGGTTTTATAATCTAGTAAATATAGCTTTCCGTCCGTTTCAAATAAACAGTCAATCATCCCTTGAATAAGGACAGGCTCCCCCTCTGCATCAATATGGCTGTATACCTCTTTAACAGGTAACACCATACTAAATGACACTTCTCGTTTCACCCAATCCGCTTTTCGCAGCTTTTGACCAATAGAAGTAGAGAAGAAAGCTGCAATTCCTTCTTGATCAATTGACTGGACTTGCTCATTTGTTAGCAAGTCTCGCTGCTGTAAGGAATCGAGCAGCTGCTGTATACGTGAATCATCGTAGGGCTCATCAGAAGGAAGCGCAATATGCTGCATGACTGTGTGCATTGCGGTGCCTTGCTCTGCGGCAGTGAGTGCTTTTTTCTTCATGAAAGCCGGCCGGTCATACAACGTGACACGAGCTTTTCGAAGAGAAGAAGGAACACTGTACTCATCCTGTATTTCTTTCATTCTCTTTATCTCGGAAACAGACTGCTTTGTGCCGACTTGTGAGGCCGCTAGATATGGGTATCTCCATGAAAGTCTCTCTGCTACTTTCTCATCAGCATCACCATATTCTTCAACAGGCAGCCCCTCCATCAAAGCTTGTACCACCTCGTCTTGCTGCTCCTTTTCAAGTGACATATCTTCTTTTAGAAGATCGGAAGCTTGAGTAAATGAGATTGTGAATGCTGATGGATGCGAAAGAACAACATCACCTGTTTCTTCTAAAATAGATGACATTGCTTGGTGACGGATGAGAGCAGGACCAATAAAATCTAAGTATGTTTTCGATTGATAACGTTCAAAATCAGGGAGCAGCCAATCTTCTCCGGTTGCAGCATTTTGCCATTTGCTTAATGCTTTCACCTGATTTTTGACAGAGCCGACCAGAAATAATTTTTCCTTAGCCCTTGTGAGCGCCACATATAGAACTCTCAGCTCTTCAGATAACAGCTCTTTCCTCATCTTTTTTTTCATCGCTACAAGCGGTAATGTTGCATAACTAATTCTCAGCTCAGGATGGATATACTTGCTTCCAAAACCTAGCTCTTTATCAAGTAAATAGGACTGGTTTAAGTCCATCATATTAAAGTTCCTGCCGAGTCCTGCGGTAAAGACGATTGGAAATTCTAACCCTTTACTGCTGTGAATCGTCATCATGCGAACAACATCCTCTGTTTCACTGAACGTTTTTGCCGCACCAAGATCATCTCCACGCTCCTGCATTCTTTCGATAAAACGAAGAAAACGGAACAGTCCTCTAAAGGCAGCTTTTTCATACTGCTTTGATCGATCATAAAGAGCGCGGAGATTCGCCTGTCTCTGCTTGCCTCCAGGCATCCCGCCAACGTAATCTAGATACTGCGTATCGCGGTATACTTCCCAAATCAATTCCGCTACTGAATGATTCATCGAGAAATCACGCCATTTACGCAGCAATCTGAAAAACCGTTCTAGTTTTTTGCATGTAGGGTGATCTGAATGAGTCACACTCATAAATGCCTTCACAGCATCATAATAAGTGCCTTTTTTATCACTCGTGCGAATCATTGCCATTTCATTTTCGTCTAAATGGACAAGTGGTGATCTTAATACAGCTGCAAGCGGGATATCCTGATATGGATTATCAATGACTTTTAACAGAGAAAGAATGACAGACACCTCTGTTGCTTCAAAATAACCGGAGGAAAGATTCGCATACACAGGGATTCCCTGCTTCTTCAATTCCTCCATCATTTGCGGGGCCCATGGCATAGAACGAAGCAAAATCACAATGTCCCGATACTGCAAGTTACGGGTCATTTGCTGTTTTGCATCGTACACTTGAAATGGCTGCTCCACCAATTCTCTTATTTTTTTAGCAATGACTCTCGCTTCAAGCTGTACGGTCTCTAATTCTTCTCGCTCTTCGTCAGTTTCTGCTTCCTGTTGATCTAAATGGACAAGAAGCATTTCTGTCGTTGTATCTTCGCTTTCTGGATAACTCGCTCCAAGCTTTAATTCAGCTTGTTCATCATATTCAATTTCTCCAACTGTTTCCCCCATCAGCTGTTTGAACAAAAAGTTCGTACTGTCTAACACATCTGAACGGCTGCGGAAGTTTTTATTTAAATCGATTCTCTTCCCTGTTTCTTTGCCGTCTGGTGTAAATTGTTTATATTTGTTTAAAAAGAGCATGGGCTCAGCCAGTCTAAAGCGATAAATGGACTGCTTTACATCACCAACCATAAACAGGTTGCCGTCTGCGGCATGTTCCCCTTTAGATACAAGCTTTAAAATCGTTTCTTGTACAAGGTTTGTATCTTGGTATTCATCAACGAGCACTTCTTCAAACTGCTGTTGATAGTACTTGGCCGCTTCTGTTTCGATCAAATTTCCTTCCGCATCCTGCTCTGCTAAAATGCGTAAGCAATAATGCTCTAAATCCGAAAAGTCCACGATTGATTTTTCTTGCTTCGCTTTTTCGAAACGCTGTCCAAATTGGATGACAAGCTCCACAAGTGTTTCGACCACCGGCTTCATTTCAGCTAAGCTTTTCAAATGCTGGGCTGGACTGCGCATAAAGTATTCATCTTTAAGTTTTTCTAATTGTTTTTTTGCTTGATTGCGTGCATCTGTGGCTTTTTCTAACAGCACAGGGTCATATTCGTCCCCTTTACATGTTTTGAGCCTTTTAAAATTGATGTTTGGCAAAAGCTCGTAAAGCTTTTCAAAATCATTTTGGTGCCTGATTAATTCATTGACTTGCTCTAAATCATCTATAAAATTTTCTGCTCTTGGTGCCGGGCCGCCCGGTTCTTTTGATAGGGCGAGAGCTCGTTCGAGTAGTTCGAGACAGCTTCGAAAAACGAGAGAAAGATCCTCTTTGATATATGGGTAAAACGGTAATTGTTCTACTTTTGTTTGAGCATCTACATCATAAAGAGAAAGAAATGCCCTCATCCATTGCTCAGGTGAAGGGTGAGATCTGGAAAACTCATAAATTCTCTTCACAAGCCATTGCAAGTCTAAATCATGACGGTCAGAAGTATAGCGATCAACCAGTTCAAAGAACGATGGCTTTCCAGCCTTATATTCATCCTCAAACAGTTCATCTAACACTTCATCTCCTAATAATTCTCCTTCTGTTTGATCAGCCAAACGGAAGCCTGGATCAAGGTCAATTTCATAATAAAAGGTGCGCAGAACCTGCAAACAAAAGGAGTGCAAGGTAGAAATATTGGCACGATTCATGAGCGACAGCTGTCTTCTCATATGAAGGGACCCGGGGTTTTTCGCTAATTCCTTTTCAAGTGCTTCTGTGATCCGATGCTTCATCTCTGCCGCAGATGCATTTGTGAAAGTCACAACGAGCAGACGATCCACATCAACTGGATCTTCTGGACGGGTCATTTTTCGAATCAGCCGTTCAACCAAAACAGCTGTTTTACCTGACCCTGCTGCCGCCGCAACAAGAATATCTTGTCCTTCTGAAACGATGGCTTCCCACTGGTCATCCGTCCAAGTACTGTTATTCGGTTTTGGTATTTGCATACTGATCCCCTTCTTTTTTGATCCGGTCTATCACAACATCATCCTTTTCAGATGAAAGCACTCTAAATTCATTATCCTCTATCGATTCATCAAATTGGCAAATAGACTTAAATGAACAAAAGCGGCATGGTGTTTGATCCTTCAATTTATATGGATTAATGGCAACTTCACCATTTGTAATTCTTTCGCCTGCTTCTTCAAATGTACGCCGAACGTGCTGTGTGAGTATATGGAAATGATCTTCACTTAAAACAGCAGAGTCAGAACGGAAAGATCCGTCCTTTTTCAAACCTGCTTGAATGACTTGTGATCTTCCTGATTCAAGCGTTTGATCCATTAGCTTTACCGCTTCTACATCTTCAAGCAATAGACCTTTCATTTTAAATTTCTTGAATATTTCCTGCTCAATTTCATCCTCTGCAAGCGGAATCGGTGCTTGAATGAGCGGATCATGGATATGGAAATATAAAATGCCAGCTGGCGTTGCTTCTACACCGAGCCATTCCTTCGAATACGTAATGGTTAAATCTAAGTAAGTGAGCATTTGCAAGGCAAGCCCATAGTATACCTCTGCTAGATCAAGACCTTTCTCACTCGATTTGTAGTCGACGATTCTCAACAGCAGCCCTTTTGAACCTTCTGCTTTATCTACTCGGTCAATTCTTCCGACAAGCTCCATCGTGCAGCCATTTTTCAATTGAAAGTGAACGGCGGAAGAGGTCCTTGGCCGCCAAACCCTAACTCAAGTCCAACGGGAGAAAATCCACTCACTCTTGCATGCTCACTTAAGATAGAAGAGACTCGAATTAAGATTTTTTGGAGTTTTTCTTTAATATAAGCATGCCGATTAGAGCTTAAGAGGATTTCCTTTTGAAGACGCGGAGCAAGCTGTTCGATTGCATGTCTTGAATAGTTGACACAGTCATCCTTCGTTAAGTTTTTCCAATCCTTTTTTTGTTCAACAAGCGTATCTGAAATATGCTTTAAAGCCGAGTGAAACAGCTGGCCGATATCGGGTGCTTCCAATTTATAAAATTGCCGGTCCTTTAGTTTTAACCCGTGGGAAGCAAAGTGAGAAAATGCACACGCATTGAATTTCTCCATTCTTGAAACACTGCCTTGAATGTGATCACCGTAAAGTTCTTTTGTGACGTTTGGTTTTAAGCGCTTTGCTCGATTTGTAAAAAACAAACTCGACAAGATGTTTTTTGATACATCCCGATGAGTTGACGTTATCAAATAATTATAAACACTCCACCATACACCACTGATGGGATATTGGTTGAGCCATTGCTGCAGCTGCGAGACGGTATACGATAACGAGACATGCCCATTAGCTACAAATTTTAATTGCTCCGCGTCATCCAGCTGTTCCGGGTCTAACACATACAAAGCATGCTGATGATTTGGCATAAGCTCCTGACAATACTTGATAAGAGTCGAAGGCAATAAAGAGCGCCCCTCTTCATCTGACACTGAATAAGACAAATACAAATGATGAGATGGACTCGACAGCGCCTGGTAAATTAAAAATTGCTCATCTAGCAGCCGTTCCTTTCCTGTCTCTGCCAGCTCTGCTCCTGCTCGCTTTAACCATTCCCTGTCATCCTCAGACAAAACACTTTCGTCAGAAGGGCGTGCGGGAATAACGCCATCATTTACCCCAATGATAAACATACACTTCACTTGATACATTCTTGATAAATCCATACTTCCGATAAATACTTGGTCGAGTGAAGGCGGAATTAAAGCGAATTTTAAAGAGGCCAATCCTGTATCCATCATTTGCTGGAATAAAGGAAATGAGAGCTCCTCATCACCGAGCATTTCAACAAATTCATCCATTAATTGAATAACAGCATCCCATACTTGTCCATGCTGCATGGCTTCAGCTAATCTACCTGCTTCTTCTGCTTCCAGCCTAGCCTTTTCAAGTTTATCCGGCACTTGTATTTCCTCTAAAAAGACATAGACTGCCTCCACCATGTCTTTTACCTTTTGCGCTTTTTTCAGCCTTTTTTGCAATTGGAAAAGCGGAGGTGCAATCCACTCCTTTACATCATTCAGCATCTGTTCCATTTCAATTTCTTGATCTGTTTGTCCAAAATCCTCATCTAAAGATTGGAATCGTCTGTAGTGGAAACGGGAGCCGTTTGTCCAGCGTTCTCCTTTTACACCATAAGCAATACAGTAGTTTTCAAGCTGATCTGCCTGTTCTCTCGCTTTGTTTTTGGCAAGTTCGAGCGGAAATAAGAACTCTGTTTTCACGCAGCGAAACACGGCCTCATACCGCCAGTTTCCTTTTATGACATCCAAGCTCGAACGAATCAATTCAATAAGCGGATGATACTGCATTGATTCATTTCCATCAATAAAAAAAGGAATATCGTAATCTCGAAAAACCTCTTTTAACGTATCTTTATAGTCATCTACATGCCGCGCGACAACTGAAATATCTCGCAGTCTAAGTCCTTCTTCTCTCACTAAATGAAGAATTTCTCTCGCTACTCCCTCAATTTCAGCTCGTTTACTCGCACTTTTAGACACTGTGAGATGAGGGGTTACTTCCTGATATGGCTGCACCGGTCTCTGCTCATATTGGTGTTCTAAATAAGCAAGATCTGGCGTATGAAGATGCCGGTTATTTCTCTCCAAAATGTGCTCAGAAATGGCCGCTCCGCACTCTTTGGCAAGCTGATAGAGCTGGAAATACGTTTTACCAGTCATACGAAATAAATCAAGTTCATTTGGCTGCTTATCATGATAGGAACGATCCACTGTGAACGCAGCCGTTATTTTCTCAGCATGAAGCAGAAGCTGTTCAATGACTAGAAGCTGCTGCGGTGTAAATTGATAAAAGCCATCTATATAAATATGTGCTCCTTTTATTTCTTCAGATAGAGGAATTTGCTGCGTGAGAAGCGTCAAATAGTCTTCTGAGTGCACATATTCATCTTGTAAATGCTTCTCCATCTGCTGATAAAGAACATGCAGATCATGCAATTTTTCGCCTGCCCGTCTTTCTTCTGTATACTCTGAATGCATGCTCGATAATGAAATTTTTTCAATATCCTCCGGCAGCATGCAGTATCTTTTGAACTCAGCCATCGTCTTTTCGATTTGCTCGACAAATCCCGGCTTATCGCTCGCTTTTTTGAATACCTTAAACTTTTCTTTCTCTTCTTCAATCACTTTTCTTAAAAGCATTTGAATTCCTGTGCTTGTCACAAATTGCCGGTTCGCTCCGCCAGTCTGCTGTAAAATAGACCAAGCAAGACGCGTGAAACTAAATACTTTGGCCCTGATCATCCCGCCAGCTTCAGACGTTTTTGCAAGCTCGTATTCCATTAAGAATGTCATTTGATCCGGGACTAAAAAAATGATTGGCGGACCCAGCGGATCTAGCCGAAGCTGTTCTTTGATTTCCTCTAAGATTGCAGTCGTTTTTCCACTCCCCGATCTGCCTGCTAAAAACTGAATCTCCACGCTCCACAACACCTTTCTTATGTACTCATATTCTAGCGAAAATAGAATTAAATAGCTATTTTCCCCTTCTCCTTCCTAAAAAGATATAGGCACCTTTCCTAACTCTTCTCATATCATAAACCATCATGAACTTAAAGGAGGCTGGCAATATCATGTATTACGGTTATTATGACTACTCGCCATATGACATGCGCCAAAACACAAGGATCATTTCTGACCTTGAAAAAGCGATCAATGGTGAATATTCTGCGATCCAATGCTACGAAAAACTTGCCCAAAGAGCAAAAACTCCTGAGGCAAAAAAAATCATTCAAGAAATACGCCAGGATGAAGTCAGACACTATCAACTATTTACAAAGCTATATTATTCTTTAACAGGTAAAAACCACAAACCAAGCGTAACAGAACCTTGTCCAGATCAATTTAGAGAAGGGCTTCTTTTCGCATTTAAAGATGAACAAAGAACGGTCGATTTTTACTTAACGGTATCAGATTATGTCCGGGATCAAGGAACAAAAGAGCTGATGAAACGTATTGCTCAAGATGAACAGCAGCATGCTGTATGGTTTTTATATCTTTTAACGCACCATGTGTCTTAGATAGTCCTATTTTAATAGGAGATCGTATGTTCCGTCAAAAAATGAAATCGTCTTTTTGTTCATTCAATCTATAAAATAAAGGACTATTTCAGCAAACCTCTCATCTCTTTCCCTTTTTCAAACGTGAAAACAACAATTTGATAAATAAAAAAACTCCTCTGCCACACATAGCAGAAGGAGTTTTTTTCATGATCGTTTAATGAAATTTTGCTTCATTGCTTTGCTGCTGATGTTTTAGCAGCCCATCAATGGACAGTATCTTACTGCCGCTAAGTGTTAAATAAAGCGCCATGACAAGCAGTGATAGTTCAAATTCATAACCGCCAACAAATCCTTTAGAAAAACCAACCGTCATAATCGCCACAGCCATAATTGGTACAAATAGCGCTGCGAAAATACGTGTTCCTAGACCTAAAATCAAGGCGATACCACCGACCAGTTCAATTGTCTTCACAATATAGGCCATAAATTCCGGTATACCGATTTGTCCAAAGAATGCCGCTGTTCCTCCCAGACCTCCTTGATATGCCTGAAGTCCGTGTAGAAAGAAGATCAAACCTAAAATAACACGCACGAAAAGTGTTCCTATTTCTTGATTCGTTTTCATATAGTGATTTCCTCCTGTTTTTACACTACATAATGTAATGTTAATAAGTAAAAAAAAATTAGTAATTTAGATTAAGCATAATCATCAAGACCACCATGAGAATGGTTGAAGTGATAATGGGAATGATGGGTACATTGAAAGGAATATTGTATGTTGGATTTAAGATCTTTTGTATTCTTAAATTCAATGCCCGATCTCCAAAGGATACCGCAAACTTCGTTTGTTTTTGAAACTGAGTTCTCTTTTTAATGAGTTTCAAAAGGGCTTGCCCTACTCCAAGCTCAGTGCCTGTCTGCCGAATCGCATAGTCATCTGCGATCACTTCACGAAAAACGGAATAGCTTTGTCTCATATGCTTTAACACTGGAATGTACCAAATAACTTTTGTGAGCATTGAGAATGTGAAGGCCTTTAAAGGATCATAGCTGTATTTGTGGTGCAATTCATGATGAACAACAGCGTCAATCTCCTCTTCATCCAGCATGTCCATGAGAGACGTTGATAAGTAAACCTTTGGGTGAAGCATACCCATGGCAAAAGCAAGCGGTTCATGACAATGAAACACAACGATGTCGTTTGCATATTTCTCAGATAAAGATTCGGTCGACTGGTGATCGACTGCAAGCATGAGATTTTGCTTGAATTGAATGTACGTTTTGATTTGCTTCGTCATATAGAAAATCGCAAATCCCAGTGTGTAGAGTACTAAAGCATCTAGAAAATATTTCAAAGGAGTGAATCCATAGAATTCGAGAACAGATTGGCATACATGAATGAGATTATATGCTTGATTCCAGCCAAAAAAGCTTGAAAGCACGTAATACCCCATCTGATAAAAAATCGTTAAACCAATCAATATACCGCCTAAAAATAGCAGGCTCGATTTCATTTTATTCATTTTGCTGCTCCTCTTTTTTGGATGCCAGCCTTGCTTCAAGCACTTTGAGTAATTCAGGGTCAGCACTTTCAATTGCATCCACCATATGATTCACTGCCAGTGGACCAAAATCGTCCATCAGACCTTGCGTAATCCATTTTGTCTGCTCATTTAGAAATTCTTCTTTTGTTAAAATAGGATTATAAATAGATGAACGCCCTTTTGTTTTCTTCTCCACAATTCCCTTTTCGGTTAAGCGGTTCAGCACAGTCATCACCGTGTTGAAATTAATCGGCTTTTCATCTGACAGCTTCTGCTGCACTTCTTTAATCGGCATATCCTCACCTTGATAAAGGATCTCCATAATTCTTCCCTCTAAAGGACCGAAAAAACGATTCAATCCCTTTTCATTATATTTAAA
>NZ_LKCP01000068.1:0-15002 GCF_001518755.1 Bacillus sp. AM 13(2015)
AAAGGAACAAATGAACCAAGTGATAACGAGTCAATCGCCTAAGCAAATTGAGATCAAAACGAAGCCTTTGCTTGACCTGCCTTTGCCTTTACAAAGAAGAGGCATTCAACTAATATTAAACTATCTTTATGAAAACACTCAATCAGCGTTTTCAAACCAGCATATTCTAGGGACTTTAGACTGGTTATCTCATACTGATCAACCGTCTGGATCATTAGATTTGCCAAAAGGTTTACAAGCTGTCAAGTCTTATGATCACTGTATGTTTACCTTTGAACGATCGCATGTAGTAGACCAGTCTTATGCTCTTCACTTAAAGGTTGAGCTCGGAGAAGAGCTTTTTCTCCCAAATGGACAGTCTATCGTCGTATCAAATCATGTTCCGAAGGATGCACGGAACGGAAACCATTTTTTCTTGCTTCAAAAAGATCATGTTCGTCTCCCTTTGATCATTCGCTCACGAAAAAATGGTGATCGAATCAAACTTAAAGGGATGAATGGATCAAAAAAGGTGAAGGATATATTTATTGATAAAAAAGTGCCTCTTGCAGAAAGAGACAGCTGGCCGATCGTCACTGACTCGGATCATCAAATCATCTGGATCCCAGGTCTGAAAAAATCTGTTTTTGAAGAAATTGATATGACAAACAGCGATCTCATTGTATTACAATATAGACAGCACGAAAATTTGTAGGGGGCAAGCAAAAGCATGAAACAAGATATTGAAAAGATTTTGATCTCAGAAGAAGAGATCCAGCAAAAAGTGAAGGAACTGGGTGCAACATTAACCAGCGATTATGATGGTAAATTTCCCCTGGCTATTGGTGTTTTGAAAGGGGCTCTTCCATTCATGGCAGACCTGATCAAACACATTGATACATATTTAGAGCTTGATTTTATGGATGTATCTAGCTACGGAAAGTCTACCGTATCTTCTGGAGAAGTAAAGATCATTAAGGATCTAGATACTTCTGTTGAAGGAAGAGATATTTTGATTATGGAAGATATCATCGACAGTGGGTTAACTTTGAGCTATCTGGTAGAGCTTTTCCGATACCGTAAAGCAAATTCCATTAAAATTGTGACATTGCTTGATAAACCAAGCGGCCGCAAAGCAGACATCAAAGCAGATTATGTTGGATTTGAAGTGCCAGATGCATTTGTTGTCGGCTATGGATTGGATTTCGCTGAACGTTACCGAAACCTCCCGTATATTGGAGTGTTAAAACCATCTGTTTACGAAGGCTGATCAGCATACGTATACATGAGGTTATTGGTTGTGTTGGAATGATTTTCTATGATACTATTGAACATAGTTGTGCTTACTGTGGGAGGAGGTAAGGAATGAATCGGGTTTTTCGTAATACGATTTTTTATATACTTATTTTATTACTTGTGATAGGGGTCGTTAGTTGGTTAGGATCCCCAAATCAAAAGCCTGAGAACATGTCTTACAGCAAATTTTCGCAAAATCTAAGTGCGGGAAAAGTGGAGAGTATCTCCATTCAGCCTGTAAGAGGGGTTTATGAAATTCGTGGTCAACTAGATGGCGCGAAGAAAGATCAATACTTCATTACCCATGTTCCAGATGGTCAAGGTGTTGACCAAATTTACAGTGCACTGAAGAATACAGATGTAAAAGTAGAACCAGCACCTGAAACAAATGGATGGCTGCAAGTTCTGACAACCATCATTCCGTTTATCATCATCTTTATCCTGTTCTTCTTCTTATTGAACCAAGCTCAAGGCGGCGGAAGCCGAGTCATGAACTTTGGTAAGAGTAAGGCGAAGCTTTACACGGAAGAGAAGAAACGTGTGAAATTTAAAGATGTTGCTGGTGCAGATGAAGAAAAGCAAGAGCTTGTAGAAGTGGTGGAATTCCTGAAGGATCCACGTAAATTTGCGGAGCTTGGCGCAAGAATCCCTAAAGGGGTTTTACTAGTAGGACCTCCAGGTACAGGTAAAACATTGCTTGCGAGAGCATCTGCAGGAGAAGCAGGCGTTCCTTTCTTCAGCATCAGTGGTTCTGACTTCGTCGAGATGTTCGTCGGTGTCGGTGCATCACGTGTACGTGATTTATTCGAAAATGCGAAAAAGAATGCACCTTGCTTAATCTTTATTGATGAGATTGATGCAGTGGGTCGTCAGCGTGGAGCCGGTCTTGGCGGTGGTCATGACGAGCGTGAACAAACGCTTAACCAGCTTCTTGTCGAAATGGATGGTTTTAGTGCCAACGAAGGTATTATTATCATCGCTGCGACGAACCGTGCAGATATTCTAGACCCTGCATTGCTGCGTCCGGGACGTTTTGACCGTCAAATTACGGTTGACCGCCCAGATGTTATTGGCCGTGAAGAAGTACTGAAAGTTCATGCGAAAAACAAACCGCTTGACGAGTCAGTCAACTTAAAAGCCATTGCAAGCAGAACACCAGGGTTCTCTGGAGCAGATCTTGAGAACTTACTAAACGAAGCAGCACTTGTTGCTGCCCGTCAAAACAAAAAAGAAAATCGATATGCGTGATATCGACGAAGCGACTGACCGTGTCATCGCTGGGCCGGCGAAGAAAAGCCGCGTCATTTCGAAGAAAGAACGTAATATCGTGGCTTACCATGAAGCAGGTCATACCGTCATTGGTCTTATCTTAGACGAAGCGGACATGGTGCATAAAGTAACGATCGTTCCTCGTGGTCAGGCAGGTGGATATGCGGTCATGCTTCCAAGAGAAGACCGTTATTTCCAAACGAAGCCAGAGCTTCTTGATAAGATTGTCGGCTTGCTCGGCGGTCGTGTTGCAGAGGAAATTACGTTTGGTGAAGTAAGTACAGGCGCTCACAACGACTTCCAGCGTGCAACAGGCATTGCAAGAAGAATGGTCACAGAGTTCGGTATGTCTGATAAACTTGGTCCGCTTCAATTCGGTCAATCACAAGGAGGTCAAGTATTCCTTGGCCGTGATTTCAACAATGAGCCGAATTATAGTGAAGCGATCGCTTACGAAATTGACCAAGAAGTTCAGCGTTTCATTAAGGAGAGCTACGAACGCGCGAAACAAATTCTCACTGAGAATAAAGATAAGCTAGAAATCATCGCACAAGCCCTTCTAGAAGTTGAAACATTAGATGCTGAACAAATTAAATCTCTTTACGAAACTGGAAAGCTTCCAGAGCGTGTATACGCAGATGACGAAGAGAAAAACGATGATGTGAAAGTAAACATCAAGAAAAAAGAAGATGAGGAGATCTAATCTCCTTCTGTGAAAGCTGCCGGGATCACCGGCAGCTTTTTTATTTCGATTCATGAATGGATCGGTTTCGAATTGTTTACAAATGGAACTCAATTCGTGTATGGTATGATAGAAAGTCGAAAAATGCTCTTTTTGAGAAACTATTCAAAGTGGTGATGAAGTTGTTACTCGTGATAGATGTAGGAAACACAAATACCGTTTTAGGTGTTTATCATAATGGCGATCTAAACTACCATTGGCGAATTGAAACAAGCCGTCATAAAACAGAAGACGAATTTGGTATGTCCATTAGGGCCTTATTCGATTATGTGGGGCTGATGTTTGATCAAATAGAAGGGATTATCATCTCGTCTGTGGTCCCGCCAATGATGTTCGCACTTGAAAGAATGTGCGAAAAGTATTTTCACCTAACACCCCAAATTGTAGGGCCTGGAATGAAGACTGGATTAAACATTATGTGTGACAATCCAAAGGAAGTCGGGGCAGATCGAATTGTCAATGCAGTAGCAGCAATTCACCTATATGGGGCGCCTCTTATTGTGGTAGACTTTGGAACAGCAACAACCTACTGTTATATCAATGAACAAAAACAATACATGGGTGGAGCGATTGCACCTGGTATTACCATCTCAACTGAGGCTTTATATACAAGAGCGGCGAAGCTGCCGAGAATTGAAATTGTCCGTCCTGATCACATTGTTGGAAAAAATACCATCAGTGCGATGCAATCCGGCATCCTTTATGGATATGTTGGTCAAGTCGAGGGAATAGTGAAACGGATGAAGCAGCAAGCCAAACAAACACCGAAAGTCATTGCAACAGGCGGTTTGTCTACATTGATTGGAAATGAATCAGACTGCATTGATATTGTCGATCCGTTCCTCACATTAAAAGGACTGCAGCTCATTTATGAACGTAATCGTGTCGGTGTATTATAGGAGGTTTAAATCAAATGGATTACTTAGTTAAAGCATTAGCATATGACGGAAAAGTCCGCGCATATGCTGCAAACACAACAGATACAATCAACGAAGCACAAAGAAGACATCATACGTGGCCGACTGCATCAGCTGCCATCGGCAGAACGATGACAGCAACCGTCATGATGGGTGCTATGCTGAAAGGTGAGAATAAGCTAACTGTCAAAATAGAAGGCGGTGGACCAATCGGCGCCATTATTGCTGATGGAAATGCAAAAGGTCAGGTGCGAGGATATGTCTCAAACCCACAAGTTCACTTTGATTTAAATGAACATGGCAAGCTGGATGTTAGACGTGCAGTCGGAACATCTGGAACCTTAAGTGTTGTCAAAGATATCGGGCTGAAGGACCACTTTACAGGACAAACGGAAATTGTTTCAGGTGAAATTGGAGATGACTTCACATATTATCTTGTTTCTTCTGAGCAAGTGCCTTCCTCTGTAGGCGTAGGCGTCCTTGTCAATCCAGATAATTCGATCCTCGCAGCAGGCGGTTTCATCATTCAATTGCTGCCTGGTACAGAAGATGCTGTTATTGAAAGACTAGAAAAGCGCCTGTCAATGATTGAACCAATCTCTAAACTCATTGAAAAAGGGATGACACCAGAAGAAATATTAGAAGAAGTACTCGGTGAAAAACCTCAAATTTTAGAAACTGTACCTGTCGAATTTTCTTGTAACTGCTCAAAAGAACGGTTTGCAAATGGCATTATCAGCCTAGGGAAAGCCGAAATTGATGATATGATTGAACAAGACGGACAAGCAGAAGCTCAATGCCATTTTTGTAACGAAACGTATGTATTTACAAAAGAAGAGCTAGAAGAGCTACGTGAAGAATTAACCCGCTAAGCTCTAAGCAGCGGGTTTTCTTTTTAGAATGGAAAGGAGACGAAAGATGAGATTAAAAGCAAGAGTGGTATGGACATTTATCCTCGTGTTGCTCATGATTAATGCCGTTGTCATTGCATATGTATTAACAAAGTCACAAATGTCACAGGCTTCTTCTAACGGGAAGAGCGGTGAAGAAATTGCATCGATTGGAAAAGAGAAGGTAACGCGTCAAGAATGGTTAAAGAAGATGGAAGACCGCTACGGAAAGGCAACACTTGAACAAATGATCAATCAGAAGGTGGTCAATCAGCTTGCCAAGCAAAACAAGCTGGACGTGTCTTCGAAAGAGATCAATCGTGAATTGCTTATGCTCAAAGCAGTATCTAATAATTTCTACGAAGATGGACATACAAGTGAGAAGGAATGGAAAGAACAGATTCGTTATCAAATTTTATTAGAGCAGCTTTTAACAAGAGATGCCGTCGTTTCTGAAAAAGAAGCGAAATCGTTTTATGAAAAAAACAAGGACTTATATCAATATGATGATTCATACCGCATTCGCCATATCGTCGTGAAGACAAAGGACGAGGCTGAAAATGTATTGAAAGATTTAAAAGGTGGATCCAGCTTCGAAGCCGTGGCAGCTGAACGTTCAATCGACCGTTACACCTCACCATACGGCGGAGATCTTGGATTTGTGACAGAAGAGCAGGAAAGCATCCCAGCCCTATACATACAAGAAGCTCAAAAGCTTCAGCCAGATGAATGGACGAAAGAGCCAATTCAGACCAAAAACGGGTATGCCATTATTCAGTTAAAAGAAAAATTAAATGGCCGCTCTTTCTCCTATGACGAAGTCAAAGATCAGATTAAAAGGCAGATCGCGATGGAAGATCTAGGTGAAAAGGCGAATGTCAAAACCCTGTGGAAGGAAGCAAAAGTCACATGGTTTTACGATGGCGAGCAGGACTAAAAGCATTGACAAAATTTTTTGAAATTGATAATTTAATATTAATACAATAAAATTACTCGGAGATAGAGGTGTTAGTGATGGCTCGTATTGCAAATTCAGTTTTTGAACTAATAGGAAATACACCAGTCGTTAAATTAAACCGTTTAGTAGATGAAGACAGTGCGGATGTCTACTTGAAACTTGAATATATGAACCCAGGCAGCAGTGTCAAAGATCGTATTGCTTTAGCGATGATCGAAGATGCTGAAGCGAAAGGTACACTAAAAGCCGGCGATACCCTTATTGAACCAACAAGTGGAAACACAGGAATCGGCCTTGCGATGGTAGCGGCTGCTAAAGGAATCAACGCGATTTTGGTTATGCCAGACACAATGAGTCAGGAGCGCCGCAACCTTTTACGCGCTTATGGTGCGGAGCTTGTCTTAACACCAGGTGCAGAAGGAATGAAAGGTGCCATCAAAAAAGCAGAAGAATTGGCAGAGGAGCATGGTTACTTCATGCCTCAGCAATTTAGCAACGAAGCCAATGCGGAGATTCACCGTCGTACAACTGGGAAAGAAATTCTTGAACAGTTTGACGGCGAGCTTGATGCATTTATTGCAGGTGTTGGTACGGGCGGTACGATTACAGGTGCTGGTGAAGTCCTAAAAGAAGCCATCCCATCCATCCAGCTTTATGCGGTAGAACCGACAGATTCCCCTGTATTGTCAGGCGGAAAGCCGGGTCCACATAAAATTCAAGGAATTGGAGCAGGTTTTGTTCCTTCAATCCTGAACACAGAAATATATGACGGCATCATCCAAGTGAAAAACGAAGATGCATTTGAGCTTGCAAGAAAAGCAGCGAAAGAAGAAGGAATCCTTGGTGGTATTTCTTCCGGAGCAGCTATTTACGCAGCACTTCAAACAGCGAAGAAGCTTGGTAAAGGGAAAAAGGTTCTCGCAATCATCCCAAGTAACGGTGAGCGTTACCTCAGTACACCTCTTTATCAATTCGATTAAACCAATCACCCCAGCGTTTGCTGGGGTTTTTTCATGAATTCTGAAGATGGAAAGCAAATACTATTTTCTAAATAAATTGGATTGCATTACAATAAGATTAATGAAAATAAAAAAAGGATGATAACATGACACAACGCAGGCCGATGGGCATCAAAATTCCTTTTACGAAAGATGCATTCTTGAAAAGATACGAACAATTAACTGCTCGTGAAACACATCATGTGCTTCTAGAAAGTGCACGCGGCGGTTCATATAGCATTGCTGGTATTCACCCGATCGCTAAAGCGAAGGGGAAAGATGGGATGACGACCATCCATTATCAAGGTGAGGTATTGTTCAAAGAAGGTGATCCATTCAGAGCGTTTACGGATTGGTTTCAAACCCTTCAAACCGAAACAAACAACGAATACCCCGACTTCCAAGGTGGAGCGATTGGGTTTTTAAGCTACGATTATGCTAGATACATCGAGCATTTTAAGATGCTGGCAATTGATGATCTTAAAACACCAGACCTTTATTTCCTCGTGTTTAACGATGTTGCAGTTTTTGATCATGAAGAGAACGCACTGTGGCTGATTACTCACACAGAGGAAGCAGAACCAATGAGTGAAGCGAATCAAAGGCTGGAAGAATGGAAGCGAAAGTGGACAAGCTCTTTTGAAGAATCAGCACAATCACCTGTCAATGAATCTTCCACAGAATTTGTACCAGCAGCACCTTTTACTGAAGAAACCTTTGGAGAAGCAGTAGAGAAAATTAAGCAATATATCGCAAACGGTGACGTGTTCCAAGTGAACTTATCTATCAGACAAGATGAACAGCTTCACACTCATCCGTATGATTTATACAAAACATTACGTCAAGTGAATCCATCTCCTTATATGTCTTACCTGCATACGCCTGACTTCCAGATTGTTTGTGGATCTCCAGAGCTGCTTATTAAGAAAAAAGGGACTCGGCTAGAAACAAGACCAATTGCTGGAACAAGATCACGAGGCAAAGACGACGCTGAGGATCAAGCGCTGGCAAAAGAACTGATTGAAAATGAAAAAGAACGCGCAGAGCATGTGATGCTCGTTGACCTTGAGCGGAATGACCTTGGACGAGTATCTACTTATGGATCCGTAAAAGTGAACGAATTTATGGCGATTGAGAAATATTCACACGTGATGCATATTGTATCCAATGTACAAGGAGAGCTGCGTGATGAATGTGACTCGGTTGATGTCATGAGAGCTGTATTCCCAGGTGGAACGATTACAGGTGCTCCAAAAGTGAGAACAATGGAAATCATAGAAGAACTTGAGCCAACAAGACGTGGGCTTTATACTGGATCTATAGGCTGGTTTGGATTCAATCAAGATATGCACTTTAATATCGTTATTCGGACTGCGTATTGTACAGAAGGAAAAGCCTTTATGCAGTCAGGTGCGGGGATTGTCATAGATTCTGTCCCAAAACATGAATACAAAGAATCCATTAAAAAAGCCTATGCAGTGAAAAAAGCAATACAGTTGAGCAAAGAAGAGACTATTTTGAGTTAGAGGTGAGCAGAGTATGATTTTAATGATTGATAATTATGATTCATTTACGTACAACCTGGTCCAGTATTTAGGTGAGCTTGGAGAAGAATTGATCGTGAAACGGAATGATCAAGTGACCATTCAGGAAATTGAAGAGCTCAAGCCGGATTTTCTCATGATTTCTCCAGGGCCATGCAGTCCTGATGAAGCGGGAATTAGTATGGAGGCGATCAGGCACTTTGCAGGAAGTATTCCGATCTTCGGTGTGTGTTTAGGCCACCAATCCATCGCACAAGTCTTTGGCGGGGATGTTGTTCGAGCAGAGCGCTTAATGCACGGTAAAACGTCAGAGATTAAACATGACGGAAAAGGTGTCTTCACAGGACTTCAAAATCCGCTCGTTGCAACGAGATATCATTCATTAATTGTCAAAAACGAGACGCTGCCAGAGTGCTTTGACGCAACAGCCAGCACGAAGGAAGGCGAGCTCATGGCGATTCGCCATAAAGAATTGCCGATTGAAAGTGTGCAATTCCATCCTGAATCAATTATGACGTCCTTCGGAAAAGAAATGCTGAAAAATTTCATTGAAACCTATCGTAAAAAGGGGCATGAAGTAAACGCATGATCATTTATCTGAACGGTCAGTATATAGAGGAGAAAGACGCGACTCTTTCTCCTTTTGATCATGGTTTTCTATATGGCATCGGTGTATTCGAAACATTTACCAGCCTGGCAGGACAAGTCTTCCTGTTGGATTGGCATCTTGAAAGGCTCAATCAATCATTACGTGACCTTTGCATCGAATCCACAATAGAGAAACCATTTGTACTCGACATCATTCATACCTTATTGAATAAAAACCAAATAGCCGGCGGCCATGCGAGAATTCGCTTGAATGTTTCTGCGGGCAGAGGAAACGGAGTTTCTGCAGATCCTTATGAAGAGCCTGTCGTTTTTGTCATGATCTCTCCTTTCCGTCCAGAATCTATTTTGGATGAGAAAAAGGGAGTCATTCTTCAAACGAGAAGAAATACACCGGAAGGGCCAAGGCGCCTCAAGTCTCATCATTATATGAACAACCTGCTTGCTAAAAGAGAAGTGGGAAATGACCCGTCGTTAGAAGGCATCTTTTTAACAAAAGAAGATGATGTGGCAGAAGGCATTACCTCGAATATCTTTTGGCGAAAAGATGATGTGATCTATACACCGTCACTTGATACAGGCATTTTAAATGGGGTCACTCGTCGATACTGTATGGAAACGCTCCGCGCTATGGGAGCTTCGCTAAAGGAAGGGCGATACCCAGTCTCACATTTGCTCTCAGCTGATGAGGCATGGATGACCAATTCTGTTCAGGGAGTTGTACCGTTCAGAGGAATAGGAGAAATCCACTTTCCCAAAAACAGCCGGACAATTTCAACAAAGTTAAGAATGCAATACACTAAAGAACGTCAAGACCATAAAGAGTAGGTGGACACAATGACACAACAATTGATAAAACAGCCTAAAATCATACAGGCCAAGCACCATACCCTTAGTTATGAAGAAAAGACATTAGTCATGGGCATTTTAAATGTCACACCTGACTCTTTTTCAGATGGAGGAAAGTTTAATCAAGTAGATAAAGCGCTGGCTCATGCAGCGCAGCTGATAGAAGACGGGGCACATATTATTGATATTGGCGGAGAATCGACTCGCCCGGGAGCGGCACTTGTCTCGGAAGAAGAGGAGCTTTCAAGGGTCATTCCGGTCATTGAGAAGATCACAAAAGAATTAGATGTACCTATCTCTATTGATACGTATAAAGCCCGTGTTGCAGATGAAGCGGTGAAAGCTGGAGCCTCCATTATTAATGATGTATGGGGAGCAAAGGCAGATCCCCAAATGGCACATGTGGCAGCGAAGCACAATGTTCCAATCATTTTAATGCACAATCGGCCAGAACGAAACTACACACATCTGATTTCAGATATGATCGCCGATTTGAAAGAAAGTGTCCAAATTGCCCAGCAAGCGGGTGTCCGCGATGACATGATCATATTAGATCCTGGTGTAGGATTTGCGAAAAATAAAGAGGACAACCTGAAGGTCATGAATGAACTTGAACATTTTTGTCACCTTGGGTATCCACTGCTGCTGGCTACATCTCGAAAACGATTCATTGGTGCTGTCTTAGACCTGCCGCCTGAAGAACGTACTGAAGGAACAGGTGCGACGGTCTGTCTTGGGATTCAAAAGGGCAGTGCGATGGTCCGAGTACATGATGTAAAAGAAATTGCAAGAATGGCAAAAATGATGGATGCCATGCTGAATAAGGGAGGCGCTTATCATCGATAAAGTATATGTAAACGGAATGGAATTTTACGGGTATCACGGCGTATTTGCAGAAGAAAACAAACTAGGGCAGCGATTCCGCGTGGACTTAACAGCTTCACTTGATTTAAGTAAAGCCGGACAAACTGATGACCTCAATGAGACGATCAACTATGCAGAGCTCTACCAAATCTGCAAAAGCATCGTAGAAGGTGAGCCGGTCAATCTCGTTGAAACACTGACAGAAAGAATTGCAAACCAAGTGTTAAAGGACTTTCCGACAGTCCACGAGTGTACAGTGAAGGTGATCAAGCCAGATCCGCCAATTCCAGGTCACTATCAGTCCGTTGCAATTGAAATGACGAGATCACGCACATGAACAATACGGCATACATCGCACTAGGCTCAAACATAGGTAAAAAAGAAACCTATTTAAAAGAAGCCGTTAGAAAACTGCATGAACATCCAGAGGTTCAAGTGGAATTAATCTCATCAATATATGAAACAACACCTGTAGGCTACGAAAACCAAGATGATTTTTTAAATATGGCCGTGAAAATTACCACTTCACTTCGTCCAGAGGAACTACTGTCTCTTACTCAGACAATCGAGCAAGAGTTAGGCAGAACAAGAGAAGTGAGGTGGGGTCCGCGAACGGCTGACCTTGACATTTTACTTTATAATCGTGAAAATATTGAAACAGAACAACTTGTAGTGCCGCATCCTAGAATGTACGAACGTTTATTCGTTCTTGTTCCGATGAGTGAGATTTGCCCAGAAATCGGCGAAGTACAAATAAATGCCGTAACAGACCAAGAAGGTGTTAGCATATGGAAAAAGACATGTGGGGTAGAAGAATTCGTGCATACCGAAAGCTAAAAGGGTATACTCAGGAAGGGTTCGCGAAAAGACTGGGCATCTCTGTCTCTGTCTTAGGAGAAATTGAGCGAGGCAATCGATTACCAACAAACCAATTGGTTGGTCAAATAGCAGATGCTTTAAATATAACGGTGGAAGAACTTTCGCCAATTCTTGAAGAAGAAAGGAGGGGGAAAAATGTTTAAAATCGGAGATATCGAGATTAAAAACAAAGTAGTGCTCGCGCCAATGGCTGGTGTGTGCAACTCTGCCTTCAGACTGACAGTGAAAGAGTTTGGAGCGGGCTTAGTCTGCGCTGAAATGGTCAGTGACAAAGCGATCCTGATCAACAATGCAAGAACAATGGGTATGCTATACATTGATGAACGGGAAAAGCCTTTGAGCCTTCAGATATTTGGAGGGGAAAAAGACACACTCGTCGAAGCGGCAAAGTTTGTAGACAAGAATACCACAGCGGATATTATTGATATCAACATGGGCTGTCCTGTGCCGAAGATTACGAAATGTGATGCAGGAGCGAAATGGCTGCTTGATCCAAACAAAATTTATGAAATGGTCTCTGCTGTTGTAGATGCTGTAGACAAACCTGTTACAGTGAAAATGAGAATGGGCTGGGACGAAGACCATATCTTTGCTATTGATAATGCCCGTGCTGTTGAACGAGCAGGTGGACAAGCGGTTGCGCTTCACGGACGGACACGCGTGCAAATGTACGAAGGAACAGCGAATTGGGATATCATGAAAGAGGTTAAACAATCTGTATCCATTCCTGTCATCGGCAATGGCGATGTCAAAACCCCTCAAGATGCAAAACGTATGCTTGATGAAACGGGTGTGGACGCTGTCATGATCGGAAGAGCCGCACTAGGAAACCCGTGGATGATCTATCGAACGGTTCATTATTTAGAAACGGGTGAACTGAAAGAAGAGCCAAACGTGCGTGAGAAAATGTCAGTGTGCAAACTTCACTTAGACAGACTCATTGACCTGAAAGGCGAGCATGTGGCTGTCAGAGAAATGAGAAAGCACGCAGCATGGTACTTAAAAGGTGTCCGAGGCAATGCGGACGTAAGAAATCAAATCAATCAAAGTGAAACGAGAGCGGAGCTTGTACAAGTTCTTGATGACTTTACGATCGAAGCCGAGGCAAAAGAGCTTCAAAGTATAAAAGTAGGATAAGACTATCTTTCTTTTTGTAGCTCACTGCTAGTGCATGTACTGGCAGTTTTTCTGCTTTTCTCTGCAAAATACATTATTGGAGTGATATAAATGAGTAATGAAGGGCTTAATAACGAAGAATTAAATGACCAATTTCAGGTCAGACGTGACAAAATGAATAAAATGAGAGAAGAGGGTATCGATCCATTCGGTGAACGATATGACCGTTCTCATCAATCTGCGCAAATTATCGCTGAATATGACGAGTTTTCTAAAGAAGACTTAGAAGGAAAAGCGGCTCAAGTAACAATCGCTGGACGTATGATGACAAAGCGCGGAAAAGGAAAAGCTGGCTTTGCACATATTCAAGACCTAGAAGGACAAATTCAAATCTATGTTCGTAAAGATAGTGTAGGGGAAGAAGCTTACGAATTATTCAAAAGCTCAGACCTAGGCGATATCATCGGTGTAACAGGGACTGTTTTTAAAACAAATGTAGGAGAACTTTCTATTAAAGCGACCAGCTTTGAGGTTCTTACGAAAGCACTTCGCCCGCTTCCTGATAAATATCATGGATTAAAAGATGTTGAACAACGCTATCGTCAGCGCTACCTTGACCTCATTGTAAATCCAGAAAGTAAGCAGACGTTCATTATGCGAAGCAAAATCATTCAATCCATGAGAAGATACTTAGATTCTAAAGGATACTTAGAAGTTGAAACACCAACAATGCACAGCATCCCTGGTGGTGCATCAGCGCGTCCATTCATTACTCATCACAATGCACTTGATATGCCGCTTTATATGCGTATTGCGATCGAGCTGCACTAAACACTAATTGTCGGTGGTCTAGAGAAAGTATACGAGATTGGCCGCGTATTCCGTAACGAAGGTGTATCGACTCGTCACAACCCAGAATTCACTATGATCGAGCTGTATGAAGCATACGCAGACTACAAAGACATCATGAATCTGACTGAAAACCTGATTGCTCATATTGCCCAAGAGGTGTTAGGAACAACAACCATTCAATATGGAGAAGATGAAATTGATCTCAAACCTGAATGGAAGAGACTTCATATGGTTGAAGCGGTCAAAGAAGCAACAGGTGTAGACTTCTGGCAGGAGATGTCTGTAGAAGAAGCAAAACAGCATGCTGCTGATCATGGTGTTGAAATCACGAAAAATATGACAGTAGGTCATATTATCAATGAGTTCTTCGAGCAAAAAGTAGAAGAAACATTGGTTCAGCCTACATTCATTTACGGACATCCAGTGGAGATTTCTCCATTAGCTAAGAAAAATCCTGAAGACCCTCGCTTTACTGATCGCTTTGAGCTGTTTATCGTACGCCGCGAGCATGCAAATGCATTCACAGAGCTAAACGATCCAATCGATCAAAGAGAACGCTTTGAAGCTCAATTAAAAGAACGTGAAGAAGGAAACGACGAAGCACATCTAATGGATGACGATTTTGTTGAAGCATTAGAATACGGTATGCCTCCAACAGGTGGTCTAGGAATCGGAATCGACCGATTAATCATGCTTTTAACAAATTCTCCATCAATCAGAGATGTACTGCTTTTCCCACAAATGAGAAACCGCTAATACATCAACCAAAGCGCCATTTTATCTATGGCGCTTTTTATTTTTCATAAAATGAAACTTTTTTTAAAAAAACTATTGCAAGGAAAGAATCCAGATGGTATATTATTATTCGTTGCCGCAAAACAGCAACGAGGTTAAAAAAAGAAATTGAAAAAAGTTCTTGACTTTAACTGATGCAAAATGGTAAGATATTAAAGTCGCTTACGAGCGATAACGAAAATGATCTTTGAAAACTAAACAAGACAAAACGTACCTGTTAATTCGAGTTTTTATAAAAAATCTATGATACTTCATAGGTAGTCAGTCAAACGCTGACGAAAAACAAAACTTCGGTTTTGTACTTTTTCGGAGAGTTTGATCCTGGCTCAGGACGAACGCTGGCGGCGTGCCTAATACATGCAAGTCGAGCGGACAGAAGGGAGCTTGCTCCTGGATGTTAGCGGCGGACGGGTGAGTAACACGTGGGTAACCTGCCTGTAAGACTGGG
>NZ_LKCP01000069.1:0-7168 GCF_001518755.1 Bacillus sp. AM 13(2015)
TTGAAGACTAGACATGAGATTTGTGGCATAGCCTGTAACTTTATTGGCACCGCTGCCTTCACCGTTACCGCCTGTATCCACAACAGTAATTTTATCAATGTTAGAAAGTGGTGCAGATACTTGCTTCGCATATTCAGGAAGCATTTTGACAATCATATCAAGAATCGCTGCCTGACCATACTGTTCGAATGCTTCCGCAATTTTCTCTTTCGCTTCGGCTTCTGCAAGTCCTTTTAGTCTAATGACTTCTGCTTCTGTTTCCCCTTTCGCACGATCCGCTTCCGCTTTGGCAAGCCCGTCAATACGAACTTTCTCAGCTTCTGCTTTTGCCATTGCTTCAATGCTGTATTTCTTCGCATCTGCTTCAGCAAGACGTTTTGCTTTTTCTGCCGCAGCCGACTGCTCAACAGCATAACGGTCCGCATCTGCTTTCTTTTTCACTTCAGAATCATATTGACGTTCACGACGCTGAATCTCTTTTTCTTCTAATTCAATTTGTTTCTGACGCTCAATGATTTTGACTTGCATTTCTTGTTCAGTTACGTGCTGACGGTTACGAGCGGTTTCTAAATCGTACGCTTGGTCAGCACTTGCTTTCGCTGTATCCTGTTCACGTCTGAATTCTGCTCTTTTCAATTCATTAATCTTTTCTGCTTCAGCGATTTCAGTAGCACGCTCAAGCTCTGATTTCTTCGCATCTTTATCTGCTTCGGCACGTTTGATCCGTGTTTCTTTATCTGCTTCAGCCGTTGCAATATCTGCATCGCGTTTTACTTGGGCAATTCTTGGTTTACCTAGAGATTCTAAATAGCCATTTTTATCACGAACATCTTTGATCGTAAACGAGACAATGACTAGACCCATTTTCGCTAGATCTTGAGAAGCAACGCGTTGTACTTCTTGTGAAAATTTTTCTCTGTTTTTATAAATCTCTTCAACTGTCATTGACCCTAAGATGGAACGAAGGTGACCTTCTAATACTTCTCTCGCTTCGTTTTCACGATCTTCTTTTGTTTTACCTAAAAATTGCTCTGCAGCAGTAGCAATTTCTTCAATCGATCCACCAATTTTTATGATGGCCGTTCCATCCGCCATGACCGGTACACCTTGTTCGGTATAGACTTCAGGGGTTGAAACATCTAGCTTGCTAGATAGTAAGCTGAGCGGCTCTGCTTGTTGAAAGACTGGAAGGACAAAGGTACCGCCGCCTCTTACAATCTTAATCTTGTTTCCACCTTCGTCCACGTGGACATTTTTACTTCCTAGATAACTTCCTGTCACGATTAATGCTTCATCTGGACCTGCTGTCCGGTATTTAGAAACAAATACACCAATAAGTGCAATAAGAATGACAAGCACAATTCCAATGATCACTAAAATAGTTGTTCCTGGCATAGCATTCCCTCCTAGATTTCTTCATTTGGTATAACAGATAAGACGCCTTTGTTCACTTCGACAACTAGCACACGGGTTCCATATGGAATCTCCTCTTTGTCGAAGCTGACAGCTGGCTTTGAGATTTTCCCGCTGTTACTGATTAACAGCACTTCTCCAAACCCGTCTTTTGGAACAGATACAATGATCTCCCCAGTTCTTCCTTTTAAATCGGCCTCCGTATAAGAGAGAGATTCTTCAGCAGAGGAAAGCGGGACTAATACAAATACATTCAAACAGGTCACAAGGATCACTGCGAGGATGGCAGATAATACTGCGCCAAGTCCACTTCCTACAATTGCTGTTTTTTCAGAGATAAACCCTCCAGCCGAGAAAAAGGTAAGAAATGCGAGGATCAATGTTGGTTGAAGGAATGGAACAGGGATCGCTTCAAACCATCCATCAAATACATCGCCGAAAAAGACGAAAACAAGTGTCAGGATTCCTGATATCATCAATATGTATAAATACAGCGTCTGAAGAGGCAGCCCAAACACATCCATCTTCCTCACCCTTTCTTCATGAAATGAACATCTGTTGTTTCATTTAGATCATACTCACCTCCAATGTATTCCTTGTAACAGGTAATACGAACCACTTTTGTAAAGGTTTCATATTTCATCACAATTCTTCAAAGGGATTTTCGGATAGCTCAAGAATGATTGTCATGTACCCTTATGTTAAAATTTGATCTTGAGGTGATGAAGAAAATGAGTTTATTACATGAAGCAAGACAAGAATTGTGGCACGAGCTGCAAGGTTTGAGCGAAGAACAATTGAACCAAAAATTATCTGATGATACTTGGAGTATTCAAGAGGTAGCAGATCATTTAAAGAAAATGGACCTAGTTGCAGCAAAACATCTAGCTGCTGAGGGGAAAAAAGCACCGATCAAAGAATATGAACCAAAGCCGGTGGAAATGGCAGAGGATCGTTCGAAAAAAGCCACTGCGCCTAGTATTGTTGCGCCTGAGCACAAGCATGTGACACCTACACATTTAAAGGATGAGCTCGATACAGCTCGTGAGCAGCTCAATCAAATTTTATCAACATTTACTGAGGAAGATTTCAAACGCGTCATTGCACACCCTGTGTTTAAAGAGCTATCCCTTAAGCAATATCTTGATTTTATCGGCGCACATGAAAAACGCCATATTCATCAAATCAAAGAAATTAAAGAACAACTATAAAACATAAAAAGGACTCCCTTTAGGGAGCCTTTTTTCATTGTTACACTGTTTTAGGTGTTAACTCAAAGCAGCGCGCATAAATCCATTTGTACGCTTTTTCGTTTAGATCTCTTGGGTTTCCAACTGTTTGCGGATCTTTCATCGCTTCTTTAGATAAACGGTCAATCATATCTTTTGATACACCTTGTTCTTCTAATGAAGGAATTTCTAAATCTTCTACTAAATCATACATCCAGTTCACGGCTGCTTTGGCTGCTTCCTCTGTTGTCATTCTGCTTGTATCAACCCCAAACGCTTGCGCAATTCGTGCGAATTTTTCCGGATACCCTTTCCAGTTATATTCCATCACTGGTCCCATCATCGCTGCAACACACTGACCGTGCGCGACAGGAATAATGCCTCCGAGTGTTTGGCTCATCGCATGTGCAGCGCCAGCTGATTCACTTCCATAAGAAAGCCCGGCAAGCATCGCAGCTTGTGCCATTCCATATCTGGCTTCCAAGTCCTCACCATCAGCAAAGGCACGGCGAATATAATGAGCTGCATATTCAATGGCCATGAGTGCTACCGCATCTGTAATCGGCTGAGCAAATTTCATCGTATAGCATTCAATCGCGTGAGCAAGCGCGTCAATTCCAGTCATTGCTGTCACATGAGGCGGCATGGATACATGAAGCTCTGGGTCAATCACTGTAAGATGAGCTGCAATAAGAGGACCACCTGTATTGAATTTGAATTCTCTTTCTTCATCAGTAATGACTGCCCATTGCGTCACTTCTGAACCTGTACCAGCTGTTGTCGGAATAGTGGTTAAAGGCGGGATTCTGTTTTCAAGCGGTTTTTTCCCCTCTGCCGCTTCGTAATCAAGAACTGAGCCTTCATGAGTCGCCTCTACTCCAATTGCCTTGGCTGTATCCATTGAGCTGCCGCCGCCTACTGCGACTAATCCATTACAGCCTTCTTTTTCATATAAAGCAGATCCTTCGTTCACTAGACGGACTGGCGGATTTGGCTCTACTTTATTAAATAGAACAACATCAATTTGCGCTTCTTTTAATGAAGCAATGACGGGGTCCACCACGCCCGCTTGATAAATGCCGGGGTCTGTTACAAGCAATACCTTTGAAACGCCGTATGCTTTTACTTCTTCCCCGACATGTTTCACTGCACCAATGCCGTGTTTGATGACAGTCGGAATTTCAAATGTATGGAATTTCTGCATGCTTTCAATTTTCATATTTAGTGTCATATAGAATCTCCTCCAAATGCGTAATTTTTATTTAAACCAATGAACTGCTTCAGGTTTTGTATTTCGATATAAATGCTTCAGCTCGGTATATTCCTCAAGTCCCGTGCGTCCTAATTCACGCCCAATGCCTGATTGCTTATAGCCACCCCAAGGTGCTTGAGCAAAATAAGGATGGAAATCATTGATCCAAACCGTGCCTAATCTTAATTGCCGAGCCACTCTTTCGGCTTTGCTGATATCAGAAGACCACACAGCTCCTGCTAATCCATAAATCGTATCATTTGCCAGCTTGATGACTTCTTCCTCTGTATGGAAGGATTCGACTGTCAGGACAGGTCCAAAGACTTCTTCTTGCACAATCCGCATATCTGACGTGCAGCCTGAGAAAATGGTCGGCAAGTAGAAGAACCCATTTTGCAGCTCCTCTGCGTCAGGTCTTTTTCCACCTGTCTCTAACTTAGCGCCTTCTTCTAAACCGATGCTGACGTATTTTTCTACTTTTTCTCGATGCTCAGCTGAGATGAGCGGCCCGCTCTGGGTGTCTTCATCAAAGCCGTTGCCTAGCTTGATTTTTTTCGTACGCTTCACCAGTTCTTCTAAAAATTCATCATGAATGGATTCTTCCACCAGCAAACGTGACCCTGCTGAACACACTTGCCCTGCATGGAAAAACACAGCATTCATTGCCTGGTCAACCGCTACGTCTAAATCAGCATCTTGAAACACAATATTTGGATTCTTTCCGCCAAGCTCAAGGGCTATTTTTTTCACATTACCGCTGGCTCCCTGCATAATTTTCTTCCCTGTATCAATACCGCCTGTAAATGAAATCAGATCTACTTGATCATTCACAGCAAGCTCATCTCCAACCGTTGCCCCAGGTCCAAGCACTAGGTTTGCAACGCCTGCCGGAACGCCCGCTTCTTCCATGAGTTTAAATACTTTAATTGTGGTGAGTGGTGTGATTTCACTTGGCTTTAAAACAATTGTATTTCCCGCCGCAAGAGCCGGCGCGATTTTCCAGCTTGCTTGAAGCAATGGATAGTTCCAAGGAGTGATTTGTCCGCATACACCGACAGGCTCTCTGATTAATTCACTTTTCGAGTTTGGAATTGGCGATGCAATGATTTCCCCGCCATCTTTATCAGCCAGTCCTGCGTAATATTGGAACACGTTCGCAATATCATCCATATCTGCCTTGCTTTCCTCTAAAGTTTTGCCTGTATCAAGTGATTCCAATTTGGCTAGTTCATCAAGATCACGTCTAATCAATTCAGCTATCTTAAACACAATATTTCCTCTTTCAAGTTCAGGAAGATTTGCCCAATCCCCTTGATCGAAGGCTTTTCTCGCTGCTTTAATGGCTAGCTGAGCGTCATTTCTAGATCCTTCGCTGACTGTCGCGATCACTTCTTGATTGAACGGATTGATGATATCCCGCGTGTCGGTACTTTTAGCGCCAACCCATTGTCCGTCTATAAATAGTGTTTGACTCATAGAAGGAACCTCCTCTAATTCTCTTTGGTAAGTTTGTTAAATAAAAATTTAACTTTTTGAACATAATTAACTTATCATGTTCAAATTTTTCTGTCAAAGGGGGGATATGCTTCATTTATTTTGACTTTTTGTATTCTTTCGTTAACATATAGTCCATAAAGATTTTTTTGAACGTATTGAATTCTCTTAATAGAAAGCAGGGACAAAATGAAAAAGCAGGAACAGCCGCAAGCAGAAGATCGTATTTTAGCTGCTAAAGATCTAGTCATTGATTCCATAGCTGAAACGATGGATCTTTATGGCATTACACGAAGTGCAGGTATTCTATATGGGACGATGTATTTAAACGAGGAAATGACACTCGATGAAATGCGTGAAGAACTGCAAATGAGTAAGCCGAGTATGAGTACGGGTGTGAAAAAGCTGCAAGACATGAATATTGTCAAAAAGACGTTTCACAGAGGCCGAAGAAAACACAGCTTTGTTGCTGAAAAAGACTTTTTTAAGTTTTTCACAAACTTTTTTCCGCAAAAATGGGAACGAGAGGTTGAGGTCAATTTAACGGCAATTGAAGAAGCGCAGGAGCAGCTTCAAGAGGTGGCGCATAATGATCAGCTGGAGGAACATGTAAGAGTGGAAGCGCAGCAGCTCATTGAGCAGCTTGAAAGCTCAAAAGCCTATTATGACTGGCTGAGACGATTAGCCCATTCTGTTCATTCTGGCGAAATCTTTGACTATATTCCAATTGAGCAGAAGGAAAAATAGGCGATGTGTTTACGTTTTACAGCTTGAATTTCACAGGAGGATTGATTATAATAAATTATGTCGTCATACCTCGGGGCATTAGCTCAGCTGGGAGAGCGCTACGCTGGCAGCGTAGAGGTCAGCGGTTCGATCCCGCTATGCTCCATATGAAAAACCATTCTTGAGAAATCAAGGATGGTTTTTTTATGTACATATCTCTTATGCTTGTTCTTTGTTTTTTCGTATTCTTAATAAATTTATGATGCGGTATGTAATCACAGAAAGATAAGTTAGGATGAGAATGATTGTATAGGACACAGGAAAATCGCTCGTCATTCCGTGATAAATGAAATAGATGAGTAACGCTGACAGCATGATGATTTGGAACAGTTCTTTTTTCATTTTTCTCTCCTCTCATGATAGTGATTTGGTTGATTATATCACACATGATGTCATTTTTTGTTAGCTATCAGCAAGGAAGCATTTCCTCACTTGCTGATAGCACTTTTTATAGATCGTCACTTCTTCAGCAATTGTTCGATTTTGTTATTCGTCTTCGGTCCGTAAATTCCGTCTGCCGCTAAGCCGTTCATGAGCTGAAACCGCTTGACCGCATTCGCCGTTTTCGGTCCATAATAGCCATCAATCCCGTTGTTTTTTGCCCCTTTGTCTGGGTAAAAATAGAGGGAAGATAAGGCTTTTTGCAATGATGTGACTTGAGGGCCTTTTGTTAAGGGCTTGGTGACTTTTAAAATGCCAGATGGCAGATTTGACGATTTCTGTTTGGAAACAGGTGCTTTGTGGCTCAAGCTTTCTGCCTGAACTGGTTTTCTTGTGCTTTTGCTGCCGGTATGCGCTGTGGCTATGCCAGCTTTAAACTGATCCCATCGTCCGAGAAGTTTCCTTGGACATTCTTTCCCGCTCCAATGTTTTATGAGGCACTACATTTGATAAAGGAATCCCCAAATCTCCTATCAGCTTGCGAATGAGCCATTGGGCATTTTCGACTGCTTGTTCAAAGTTACCGTCTGCATTTTCACAAATTTCAATTCCA